>JADYYC010000022.1 GCA_020853835.1 Anaerolineales bacterium | reverse complement strand
TGGATGAAATCCACGGCGGCGTTGTTTAGTTCAGCGCGCCGCTGAACAAGCTGAAATCCAACCGGTTTGCCGAGCCACCCCGCCAGCAACGGCAACCCGACCCCCGCCGCCAGCCAGAACAGGCACAAGACCAGCCCCAACTGGAGCGAAAAGCTGCCGACGAAAATCAGGACCGCCGCCAGCGCCAGCGCGGCGGTCAGAGGCGGCGCCAGAGCGCGTACGTAAAAATTCTCCAGCGACTGGATATCGCTCAAAATGCGCGCCAGCAGGTCGCCGCTGCGGTAGCGCATCAAGCGCGCCGGCGCGAGCGGCTCCAGCGCCTGGTAGAACCAGACCCGCAATTGAGCCAACAGCCGGAAGGTCGCGTCATGCGCAAGGTAGCGCTCCAGGTAGCGAAAAACCCCGCGTCCGATGCCAAAGAAACGCACGCCCACAATTGGCACCTGCAGCAGCGCGATCGAAGGATGTAACGCCGCCAGGCTGATGATCAGCGCCGAAGTCGACATGAGCCCCACCCCGCACAGCACCGTCGCGGCTCCGGCGAGCGCCGCCAGCGCCGCCCAGCCCCACATCCCGGACGCCAGCCGGAGCAGGCGTCTCAGCGCGGAGCCGCGCTGCCCGGCCTCGGCCAATTTAAAAGCCGGGTCTGCCAACAAGGGCGGGCTGCTTTGCGGCGCGGGAGCCTGCCGGTCCGCTCCCCTCAGGTTTCCTTCGCCCAGGAGAGGGGCCTGGGAAGCCAGCAACATCTGGCGGAACAAGCCCTCCTGGCTGGCGACCTGCGCCGGCGCTCCGGACTGGCGGATCTGCCCAGCCTCCAGCACGATCACCTGATCGGCTTCCTGAATGGTCTTCAAGCGGTGAGCGATCATCAGGCTCGTGCGCCCTTTGAGAAGCCGGTCGATCCCCAGGCTCAGTCTGGCCTCGTTTTCCACATCCAGGTTGGCGGTGGCCTCGTCCAGCAGGACGAGCTGTGCGTCCATCAGAAACGCGCGCGCCAGGGCGATCCGCTGCGCCTCGCCGCCGCTCAAGCGCGCCCCGCGCTCTCCGATGCGGGTCCGGTAACCCTCGGGCAGCGCCGTGATAAATTCGTGCGCTTCTGCCAACCGGGCCGCTTCGAATACCTCTTCCTGACTGGCTTCCGGCCTGCCCAGACGGATGTTGGCTTCTACGGTGTCGTTGAACAGGTAGGGTCTTTGGGGAACCCAGGCGACCTGCCCTCTCCACGCCTCCACCGGCGCCTGGCTCAACGGCTGCCCGTCCAACGTGATCGACCCGCCATCGGGCGTCAAAAAACGGAGCAGCAGGCTGGCAACGGTGCTTTTGCCGCTTCCGCTCGGGCCAGCCAGCGCGACCCGGCTGCCCTTGGGGATTTGAAATGAGACCCCGCCCAGCGCCTGCCGCCCCTCCTGGTAGCTCACGTACACATCCTCAAAACGGATGGCCTGACTGAAACGCAGGTCCGACGCGGCGCGGACGCCTTCCTCCGGCCCTTCCTGAGGCTCTTCCAGGGCGCCTGGTGGGGCGCCGTCGAGCACTTCGAAAATCCGCCGAGCAGCCTCCACGCCGGCCATTCCGGCGTGAAAGCGCGCCCCCAGCACGCGCAGCGGGGCATAGAATTCGGGCGCCAGCAACAGGACCGTCAAAGCCTGTTCAAACGGGATCTGGGCGTAAAGCAGGCGCAGCCCGATCTGCACAGCCACGACCGCGGTGCTGAGCGTCGCCGCCATTTCAAGCGTCAGCGCGGAGAGAAAAGTCACCCTCAAGACGCCCATAGTGGCCTGGCGGAACTGTTCGCTCGCCAGGGCGATGTTCTTCACCTGGTCGCGGCTGCGCCCGAACATCTTGAGGGTGGGCAGCCCCTGCAGCACATCCAAGAAATAGGCGCTCAGGCGGCTCAACGTGAGGTACTGGCGGCGGGTGAGCGCCTGGGCCAGGCTGCCGATCAACACCATGAAAAGCGGGATGAGGGGCGCCGTGAGTAAAAACACCAGTCCCGAGATCAGATCCAGCCAGAACACGTAGATCAAGATCAGGGCCGGCACAAAAACTGCCTGCGCGATGCCCGGCAGATACTGGCTGTAGTAGGCTTCGAGCGATTCGACGCCCTCCACCAGCGTGTGAGCCAGCTCGCCGGCTTCCTCTTGCGCGGTGTACACAGGGCCGCGCGCCCTCAGCGCGAGCGCCAGCCTGCCCCTCAGCCAGGATTTGACCCTGCGAGAGACCTGCTGGGCCGCCAGGTCGCCCCCGCAGCCAAGCGCGGGGCGGAGGATCAGAACCGCCAGCAGCAAAAAACACAGGCTGGAAACCTGCGCCAGGGTCTGTTTGCCCAGGAAAACCCGGTCCACCACCCGGCTCAGAATTCCAGCCTGGAAGATCGACAGCACGCCGGCTGAGACGCCGAGGAGCGCCGCGAGAAACAGATAACCGCCCCCCTGCCGGGCAAGCCTCAGCAGGCGCGGGTCGAGATGCATCAGTACACCATGCGCGACTCAGTCGTCAGCCGTTTGCGAAACACCCAGTAACTCCAGGCTTGATAAACCAGCACCAGCGGCAGGAAGAGCAGCGTCACGATCGTCATCACCCGCAGAGTGTACGGCGAAGAAGACGCATTCGTGATAGTGAGGCTGTACGACGGATCAAGGCTGGAGATCATCACCCTGGGGTAAAGGATCATGAACATCGTCACGAGGGCAAACGCGATCCCAATTGCCACCATCACAAAAGACCAGCCCTCCATGCGCTTGCGGATGAAGTAACCCGCCGCGAGCATGGCGGCCATCCCGGCGATTGGGATCACGCCCGGGTCGGCGCCCAGCCTTGCCAGGACATCGGTCTGAAAATAAGTGAAGACCAGCAACGCCGCCAGGACAATCACGCTGGCGATCCAGAGCTTCCCCATCAGGGCGTGAGCCTTTTGGCGCATCTCGCCATCGGTCTTGAGAGAGATGAAGACCGCTCCGTAAAGGGTGAAGGCCACCACCGTTGCGACCCCCGCCAGCAGGGCGTACGGGTTGAGCAGGTTGAAGAAGCCGCCAACATACTGCATTTTTGCGTCGATGGGAACGCCGCGCACCAGGTTCCCAAAAGCAACGCCCAACAACAGCGCCGACACCAGGCTCCCCAGGAAAATCGACCAGTCCCAGAGGCTGCGCCAGCGCGGCGCATCGTCTTTGCTGCGAAACTCAATCGCCACCCCGCGCGCGATCAGCGCCAACAAGAGCAAGAGGAGCGCCAGGTAAAACCCGCTAAAAAAGGTGGCATACCAGTGCGGGAAGGCCGCAAAGGTCGCCCCGCCGGCGGTCAACAGCCAGACTTCGTTCCCATCCCAGTGCGGACCGATGGTGTTGAGCATCAAGCGGCGCTTTGCATCCACCTTCTGCGGGTCGCTGTCCCGGCTCAAGAACGGCAGCAGGATCCCCACCCCAAAATCGAACCCTTCCAGGACAAAGAAGCCAATGTAAAGAACGGCGATGAAAATGAACCATAAGGTATTGAGCGACATCATGACCTCCTGAGTTAACCCTGTGCGCCGATCAGCGATGGGGTCATTTCCATCTCAGCATCCTGCTCCTTTGGCGCAGGTTCGGGACCGGCTTTGATGAACTTAATCCAGAGGAAGATCGCCGCAGCCATCAACAAGCCGTACACCAGCGTGTAAACCAGCGTGGAGAACAGCACGCTTCCCCCTGCCACGACCAGGGAGACGCCGTCTTCGATCTTCATTAAACCGTAAACCGCCCAGGGGAAGCGCCCCATCTCGGTCATGATCCATCCGCAGGTGTTGGCAATATACGGCAGCGGGATCGCCCACACAAACAGCCGCAGGCCATTGCGGCGCGCTTCGAACATATCGCCCATCACCAGGAAGACGCCCCAGAGCGCCAGGCCGATCAGCAGGAACCCGACCCCCACCATGATGCGGAAGGTCCAGTAGATCACCGCTACAGGCGGGATATAGTTGCCGGGGCCAAATTCGTTCTCGTATTGCGCTTGCAGATCATAAATGCCCAGCACCTGGCAGTCCAACTGGTCAAACGCGATCAGGCACAGCATGCGTGGGATGCGGATTGAAAAGACATCACCGCTTTGGGACAGATTGCCAATTGTGAGCAGCGAGAAAGAAGCCGGCTCCTCGGTTTTCCACAACGCCTCTGCCGCGGCCATCTTCATCGGCTGCGAATTGACAATGTGCTGGGCCTGGCTGTGCCCATTCAGCGCCACCAGGACCGCCGCGCTAACACCGACAATCGCGGCCACCTGAAACGAGCGTTTGAAGAGGTCCACATGCTGGTTGCGCAGCAGATGATAGGCGCTGATGCCCATGACGAAAAAAGAAGCGGTCGCAAAGCCGGCTGAAATCGTGTGCGGCACCATCACCCACATGTTCGGGTTCGTCAGCAGGGCCCAAAAATCGTGCATCTCGGCCCGCCCATTGCGCAGCAGGTAGCCCACCGGCTCCTGCATAAAGGAGTTCGCGATCAGAATCCAGAACGCCGAGACGTTGACCCCAATTGCCACCACCCACATCACGGCCGCGTGCAGCCCCTTGGACAGTTTATCCCACCCGAAGACCCACAGGCCGATGAAGGTGGACTCGAGGAAGAACGCCAACAGCGCTTCGATCGCCAGCGGGGCGCCGAAAATGTCTCCCACAAAGCGCGAATATTCGGACCAGTTCATCCCAAACTGAAACTCCTGAACGATCCCGGTCACCACCCCGACCGCGAAGTTGATCACGAAGAGTTTGCCCCAAAACTTGGTCATCCTCAGATAGACCTCTTTGCCCGACCGTACATAGAGCGTCTCCATCAACGCCACCAGAAACGAGAGGCCGATCGTCAAGGGTACAAAGAAGAAATGGTAAACCGTCGTGATGCCAAACTGAAGCCGTCCCAGGGTAACTACATCCATATGCTTATCTCCTCATGCCAAGAATGGCTTTTATGATTGTGAATCTGCTCTCCTGCGCCGTGCCCGGCGCCCACCCGTCCTCGAGAAAGAGACCCTCAGTCTCCGACCCCCCGCCGTCAAAGCCAGCCCGTTAACGGCCCCCGCCAAGCGAGGCAAAAACTGGCCCTTTGATAGCCTCCAGGGGCATCTCCCCGGGCAGCCGCTTTGCCTCTTCAGCCAACTCTTCGAGGGTGATCGATTCCAGTTCATGTACGATCAGGCTTTGAAGCCGCATCCAGCGCCGGTTGACCGGACAGGCTGTCTCAAACGGGCAGGCGTTATTTCCCTCCAAACAATCCGAGATCAGTATCGGCCCTTCGATCGCTTCCCAAATCTGGCGCAAGTGGATCGCGGCTGCCGGTAGGCCCAGCTCCAAGCCTCCATTTGGCCCCGCAAAGGTGCTCACCAACCCCGCCCGGGCAAGGTCCGCTATGATGCGCGCCAGAAGCGAGCGTGGGATTTGCATTTCTTTCCCGATGTGCTGGGTTGGCAGGCGCGCCCCTGGCTCCCGCCTGGCGAGGCAGAGCATCACACGCACTGCGTAATCTGTTCGCCGGTTGATTTTGAACATCGGCCGCCAGTCACCTTTACCAGAATCATCAACGATGACTCCTATGGTATAGGTATTCTGGAGGCCCGTCAACGCGCCTTCGTCACCCTCCGTATGTGATGATTATCACATTCCTTTCGGCGCGGCAGATTTCCCCCGGAGAGGTTTTTTGAACTACTGCGCGGGCAGCTTGCCCGCCATCTTTTACCGCCTGGGCTCAAGCCCTCCAGAAACCATGGCGCACCGGGCGCACGTCTTCGGCGGTGATGAAGGCGGAATCGTCTACCTCATTGACAATTTCCTGCACCCGTTTGACATTCCGGCGCAGCACGCTGCAGTTGAGCAGCGAGACCACGCCGTCTTTGCCGCGCGCCGGGATTTCGGTGATCGCAAAACCTTCTTCACGCAGGCGCTCGGCGATCGCCGTGCCGCGCCGGGAGCTCACGATGCTGATCTGGACGTGTCCTAACGCCAGCCGCTCTTCGATGAGCATGCCCACCACCACCCCGGTCGCAAAACCGCTCGCATAGCCGAGGATGTTCAACGGGTTGTCCAGGTTGCTCAACACAGAGCTGATCGCCAGCACAAAGATGAGCGACTGAAAAAGCCCCAACATCCAGGCGATGCTTTTCTTGCCGCGCATCATGACCAGCACGCGCAGGGTATCGAGCGTCATGTCGCTGACGCGCAAAAAGAAAATCAAGCCGGCGGAAAGCCAGGCCGATAACGACAGGATTGTTTCCATAACCTTTTCCTTACACTATGATCCGACGCCGCGCCCCCTGATTGCCAAACCGGGCGGATGTCTCAATGACGCGCCGATTCCGATTCTTCCGGGCGTTCGCCTTTCATCTCAGGCAGATATAACCTCTCGAGATATTCCTTCACCATCCGGCGCATGCTGAACTGTGGCCCGATCGTCCGGATGGATTCTTTCATGCGCATGATCCATTCACCGGGCAAGCCGTCCGAGGAGCGCGTCTGGTAGAACAAAGGCACGATCTCGTTCTCAAGCTGGTCGTACAGGCTCTTGGCATCCGCCATGTCCTGAACCTCCGGATCGGCGTAGTCCAGGTCTTCCCCAATCGCCCAGCCGTTTTTGCCATTGTAGCCCTCGCGCCACCAGCCATCCAGGACGGAGAAATTGAGCACGCCGTTCATGCCGGCTTTTTGGCCCGAAGTGCCCGAGGCTTCGTTTGGGCGGCGGGGCGTGTTGAGCCACACGTCCACGCCCTGAACCAGATAGCGCGCCAGGTTCATGTCATAATCCTCCAGGAAAGCCAGCCGTCCCCCGCTTTCGGGTTTCTTGACCGCCCGGTAAGCCTCCTGGATCAACATCTTCCCGCCTTCATGGTCGGGGTGCGATTTTCCGGCAAAGATCACCTGCACGGGGCGCTCGGGGTTGTTGAGGATCTTGAGCAGCCGGTCGATATCGGTCAAGAGCAGGTTGGCGCGCTTATAGGGCGCAAACCGGCGCGCAAAACCGATCGTGAGCGTATAGGGGTTGAGCAGCACCCCCGCAGCCACAGCCTGTATCGGGTGCCAGCTCCCGCTTTTCCAGCGCTGGCGGGCGCGCTCGCGCATATAGACCGTCAGTTTGCGCTTTAAATGCAGGCGTACCTCCCAGATCTGGTCGTCGGGGATGTTGTTCACCAGTTCCCATACATCCGGGTCATCGGCATGTTCCATCCATTCCGCTCCCAGGTAGCGGTCAAACAGGTGGCGCAGCCGGCGCGCCAGCCAGGTGCCAACGTGCACGCCGTTGGTGATGTGGGTGATCGGCACCTCTTCCTCGGTGCGCCCGGGCCACAGGTAAGCCCACATTTTGCGCGCCTCCTGGCCATGCAGCTCAGAGACAGCATTTCTGGCGGCTGAAAAAGACAACGCCAGGGCGGGCATGCTGAACATCTCTCCCCAGCTAACGGTATGACGCGCCAGGTCGATAAACTTGTCGCGGTCCAGCCCAAGCTGGGGCCAGATATGAGAGAAGTACTTCTCCACCAGCCAGAGTGGGAATTCGTCATTTCCGGCCGGAACCGGCGTGTGCGTGGTGAACACGTTCCCCTCGCGCACGGTCTGGGCGGCAACCTCAAAGGTCATCCCATCCGCCATCAACTCTCGGATGCGCTCGAGGACCATAAAAGCCGAATGTCCCTCGTTCATATGCCAGACGACGGGCTCATAACCCATTTTGCGCAGCGCGCGCACCCCGCCGATCCCGAGCAGGATCTCCTGCGACACGCGCAAATCCAGGTCGCTGCTGTAGAGCCGGGCGGTCAGCGCCCGGTCTTGCGGCGAGTTCTGTTCCAGGTTGGCGTCGAGCAAGTAGAGCGGCACCCTGCCAACGCGCACCTCCCACAGACGCAGTTTGACCTCGCGGCCCGGCAGCTCAACCGAGATCATCATCGGCATGCCGTCGCTGTCAACCACCGGCGTCACCGGCAGGTCTTCGAATTTTTGGACGTTGTACTCCGCTTCCTGCCAGCCGTCATCGCTGATGTACTGGGTGAAATAGCCTTCGGTGTAGAAAAAACCGGCGGCGACAAAAGGCAATCCCAAATCGCTGGCTTCCTTGGCATGGTCGCCCGAAAGGACGCCCAGCCCGCCGGCGTAGATCGGCAAAGTCTCATGCAGGCCGAACTCCATCGAGAAATAAGCGATCAGTTTATCGCCCAATTCAGGATGAGCGCTGGAGAACCAGGTCTGTTCGGGCTGCATATATTGATCGAACAGGCGCAGCATGCGGTCGTAGAACTCAAGGTAGTAACGGTTGTTCGTCGCCGCGTTGAGGCGGGGGCGCGGCACCTGCCGCAAAAACTTGATCGGGTTGTGATAGGTTTGCTCCCACAATTCGGGGTCGATGCGGGAAAACAGGCGCTGGGCGTCGACGTTCCAGGTCCACCACAAGTTGTACGCCAGGTTCGCCAGGCCATGGATGCGGCGCGGCAGGCTGAACGAATTGGGGATTTGGGCACGGAAATTCATAATAGACTTACCTCAAATGAGCTGCTGGTTTTCTGCGTGGCTGGGTCCAGTTAGGCGGACCGGCTCTTTGCTCAGCTCATAGATATTAAACCCGGCATCGAGATCACCGGGCAAAGAAATGCCTACAAACACAATTTTGAATGATACCACACGCGCCAGGGCTAATTGCGGGCTGAATCATTAATCTTTATACGCCGGATGACGCCCTGCTTCCGCCTAAACCTCCGGGTTGTCGTAATTTCTACCGCGAGATACAATTACAAGAAAATCGAGAACTACCATCCCCAGAGGACAGAATTTCCCTGGCGCCCGATCCTATGCCCGAAACAGCACAGCTTTTCATCACCTGCCTGCTCGACAGCCTGTATCCCTCCACCGCTGAATCGGTCGTGCGCGTGCTGCAACGCGCCGGGGCGCGGGTCGAGGTCCCCCCGGGGCAGACCTGCTGCGGTCAACCGGCATTCAACGCCGGTATGCGCGGCGAGGCTGCGCCCATTGCTCAGCACACGATCGAGGTTTTCGAAAGGACCAGCGGGCCGGTGGTAGTCCCTTCGGGTTCCTGCGCCACGATGATCCGCATCGGGTATCTGGAGCTGTTTGCCCAAGAGCCGCTCTGGCTGGAGCGCGCCCACCGCCTGGCTGAACGCACCTTCGAGTTCACCGAGTACTTGGTGGATTATCTGGACGTGACCGACCTGGGGGCGCGCTACCCCGGCCGGCTCACTTACCACGCCTCCTGCCACCTGCTGCGCGAGCTTGGCGTGGACCGCCAGCCGCGCCGGCTGCTCGAATCGGTGGACGGGGCCGAGTACGTCGAACTGCCCTACGCCACGGACTGCTGCGGCTTCGGGGGCGTTTTCTCCGTCGAGCACCCCGAGATTTCCACAGCCATGCTCGCCCGCAAGATCGATAACATCGCCCAAACCGGCGCTCCGCTGGTGGTGGCCTGCGACGCGGGCTGCATCACCAATATCCAGGGCGGCCTGATGCGCCTCAGGCGCCCTGTGCGGGTGGCGCACATCGCCGACCTGCTCGCCAACGCCCTCCCCACAGGCGACGACCGTGGCCAATAAATTTCGCCAGAACATCCACAAAGCCCTGGCTGACCCACAGCTCCAAGAGGCGCTAGATGGCAATGCGGAGCGCCGCCAGCTTGCCTTTACGGCGGCCTTCGAATCGCTCCCCGAAAGCCGCCAGGCGCTGCGCCAGCGCGCCCACGCCATGCGCGAGGGAGTCATCGAAAACCTGGATCACCATCTCGACCAGTTCACCGCCCGCGTCGCAGCCAACGGCACAACCGTCCACTTTGCCCAGGATGGCGCACAGGCGGTCGAGATCGTGCTTGAGATCGCCCAGCGCTCTAACGCGCGGCTGGTGGTCAAGTCGAAGACGATGGTGGGCGAAGAAGTCCGCCTGAACCAGCGCCTGGAGCAGGCCGGGCTGCGGGTGGTGGAGACCGACCTGGGAGAGTACATCGTCCAACTGCGAGGC
>JADYYC010000021.1 GCA_020853835.1 Anaerolineales bacterium | reverse complement strand
GGCTGCACATGATTTGCACCTTCATCGTCCTGTACCTGCTGTTAGGCGGCATCGGCGAGTTCATGTCCATCTTGACCATCGGCGGGTTATACAGCCTGGTCTATTTTGTGACGCTCATCCCGGTCTCTATCAATGGCTATGGCGTGCAGGAGATCTCGATGGCGCTGATTTTCTCAAACCTGGGGCACGCTTCGCTGAGCGGGGGGTTGACGGCAGCGCTGCTGTTTCGCACGATCATGATGCTCTCCAGCCTGCCCGGCGCGCTCTTTCTATCCGATATCCTGTCTTCTGCTTCCGTGAAGGGTCAGGATATGGAAACCAACCGGTCCCGGTGAGGCTCTTATCCGATGCAAAACACCCCTCCCGATCGCGATAATTCCCCGCAGCGGCGCCTCGCTCTTCCGACAGGCGGCCTGTTGTCAGGGTTGAACTTGATCCTGTTCCTCGCGGCGGTCAGCCTGACGCCGTTGATCACATTTGTGTTCAACCACCCTGCAGCAAACTCAATGTCCCTGCGGCTGCTGCTGGCCGGGTCGGGAGCGCTGGCGGGGGCGTTCTTCCTGAAATTTGCGACTGCCGGGCGCGGGGACAGCGAGCGCTTTTCCTTCTGGGTCTGCCTGGCGGCCTCGCTCACGCTGAGCGCGAGCCTGTATCTCTGGCTCTCGTTCATCCCGGAGATCTCGAACAGCCCCTTGACCTTGAGCTGGTCAGAGGCCAGCCGTTATTACTACGCCTCGCTGTTCTTTTCAGAGCGCATTTACGGCCAGTTCGTCCCGCCGACCGTGCTGCACCCCAGCCGCTACCTGCTTCAAGCAGTGCCCTTTCTCGTCCCAGATTCGCCCATCTGGGTTCACCGGGCATGGCAGGCGCTGCTGTGGGTCGTCGCCCCGCTCGTCGCCAGCTTTGTGCTGGCCCGCCGCCTGGATATTCACGACCGGGTCCAGCGTTGGTTTTTCATCGGCCTGGCGTTTCTATTCATCATGAGCGGCCCGATCTACTACCACCTGCTCGTCCCAGTCGTGCTCGTGCTGTGGGGTTTCCGCCCCAACGGCTCGAACGCGGACTGGCGGCGCGTGATCAGGTCGCTTTTGGTTGTCCTGGTCGCCTCCGCCTGGGCCGGCATCAGCCGGGTGAACTGGTTCCCGCTCCCTGGGTGCCTGGCTGCCCTGCTGATCCTGCTCGAAACGCCCGTCCAAGCGCGCCTGGAGGCCTCCGTGCGCACAAGCTGGCGCGCGGTGGGGGGCTATCTGCTGCGCCTGGCGGGCTGGGTCTGTTTTGGCACGGCGACCGCGTTTGGATCGCAGTTGCTTTACATCTTATGGTCTGGCAACTCCGCCAGCCAGTTTACGACGAGCTTCCGCTCGAGCCTGCTCTGGCGTCGCCTGCTCCCCAGCCAGACCTACCCGTTGGGCATATTGCCCGCGATCACCCTGGTCAGCTTACCGCTGGCGCTTATCATCCTGGGGAGATTGCTCGAGCCGCTGGCTGGCGTCCCGCGCTGGCGGAGAATCCATCCCTTGCGCTTGCTCGGGATGCTGGGCATCCTGGCGGTCTTCTTCCTGGGCGGTCTGCTCGTCAGCGTGAAGATCGGCGGGGGGAGCAACCTCCACAATATGGACGCCTTCCTGGCCTTGCTGCTCGTGATTGCCGCCTACTTCTTCTACGAGCGAACCGGGTTGGACCTCCAACCCGCGCCCCCGCCTGAGGCCTCAATCGAAACACCCCTTGAAACAGAGGGAGCGGAACGCGGGCGCCCACCCCTGCCGCGCCTGCTGATCAACGCCGGGTTGGGGCTGGGGTTCCTGATCTTTCCGCTCATCACGGTTATCAGCCGGCCGCCTGCCGGGCCGCGCTCAAGCCCGGCCGAGGTCGCCAACGGCGTGGCGGTGATATCCAGGATGGTGCGCTCCACCGTGCAGGACGGCGGCAGCGTGCTGTTCTTGTCCTATCGAGAGCTGCTCACTTTTCACCGGGTCCAGGCGCCGCTCATCCCCGACTACGAACGCGTCTTCCTCATGGAGGTCGCCATGGCGGACGACCCAGATTACCTGAGGCGCTTTAGAGATGAGTTGGAAAGTCAACGCTTCGACCTGATCGTGAGCGAGCCGATCTCGCTCAACCAAAAACCCGACCGCGATAAATTTGCCGCCGAGAACAACGCCTGGGTAAAAAACGTTTCGAGGCCGCTGCTCTGTTATTACAAACCGATCAAAACGCTGCGCAATGTGCAAGTTCAGCTCTTAGCGCCCCGGAAGAAAATCCCGGCTGAATGCCCGTGACCTGGAGCAGGCCTTAAAACCAGGGCGGCATTTTCATCCCCCCAATCTGGATGATATTCATACTTGACCTGCCCGCAGCAAGCGTTATAATTCAACGACTGAATTTTAGAATCGACCCATGACCACCGAACCGCTTTCGGATCGTGAGCTGATCCTGCTCGAAGAAATTGAACTGGACCCCGACGTCACCCAGGCCGGCCTGGCGGCCCAGCTTGGCGTCGCAGTGGGGACCGTTAACTGGCACATCAAGCGGCTGATTTCCAAGGGCTACGTCAAGGTCAAGCGCGCTCAGCGGCGCAAACTGCGCTATATCATCACCCCAGAGGGCCTGGCCTTTCGGGCTCACCTGGCGGTGAACTACATCGAGACCTCTATGCGCCTGTACCGGAAGACGCGCCAGCACCTGCACGAATTATTAGCTCAGGTCAAGCAGGCCGGCTACAACCAGGTCATCATCGACGGCGACGGCGACATCGGAGAGATCTGCCGGCTGTCCTGCCTCGAGCAGGGCATCCGGGTGGTCGAGGCGGATCAAAGGCGGGGCGTGGATAAAATCCCTGTGCTGCAGGTTCAGGGCACCAAGGTGCACCTGCATATCGAAGGATGAGGTTGGCAAAGTGGAAACAAACAGTTTCTGGCATGGAAAACGTGTCTGTGTGACCGGGGGGGCCGGTTTTCTGGGGTCTTTTGTGGTCGAAAAGCTCGCTCAGCGCGGCGCACAGCAGATCATCGTCCCCCACATCGAACAATACGACCTGGTGCAACGAGCGGATATCCTGCGGCTGCTGGAGGGGACCCGCCCCGACGTGATCATCCACCTGGCTGCCCTGGTGGGCGGCATCGAAGCAAACCGCCAGCGCCCAGCCGAGTTTTTCTACAACAACCTGCTGATGGGCGTCCAGCTCATGCACGAAGCCTGGGTGCACGGCGTGTCTAAATTCGTCGCGATCGGTACGATCTGCGCCTACCCCAAGTTCACCCCGATCCCCTTCAAAGAGGAGAACCTTTGGGACGGCTATCCTGAAGAGACCAACGCCCCCTACGGGCTGGCAAAGAAAATGCTGCTCGTCCAGGCGCAGGCATACCGTCAGCAGTACGGCTTCAACGCCATCTTCCCCTTGCCGGTCAACCTGTACGGCCCGCGCGACAACTTCGACCCGGTCACCTCGCACGTGATCCCGGCCCTCATCCGCAAATGCCTGGAAGCCAAACAGCGGGGCGACGCTGAAGTGGTTTTGTGGGGAGATGGCTCGCCCACGCGCGAATTCCTCTACGTCGAGGACGCCGCGGAAGGGCTGGCGCTGGCAACCGAGCGTTACGACGGCCCAGAGCCGTTCAACCTGGGCTCAGGACAAGAGATCAGCATCCGTGACCTGGCGGAACTGATCGCACGCCTGACCGGCTTCGAGGGGCGGATCGCCTGGGATACCAGCAAGCCCAACGGCCAGCCGCGGCGCGCCCTGGATACCTCACGGGCCAGGGAGTTCTTTGGCTTCGAAGCCCACACCCCGCTGGAAGAAGGTCTGAAGCGCACGATAGCCTGGTACCAGGCAGAGCGGGAGGTGAAAAACCTTGGCAAACCTGGATAGCCGGGCCATCCCGCAGCTCGCCAGCGATCCGGGGGAGTGG
>JADYYC010000020.1 GCA_020853835.1 Anaerolineales bacterium | reverse complement strand
GGTAATTGATGTCGAGCCCCTGGATGTGCGGCGCCAGGTAGGGCAGGCTCATGATCGAGAAGTAGCCCATGTCTGGGTAGCCGAAGAAGACCACCTTCCAGTCGCTGCTCTTGGTTTGCAGGTAATCCGCCAGGTCCTGGGCGATCAGGGTGTGGTCGCCGCCGAACCCGCTGCGCGGCGCGTACTCGAAGAAGTAAAAGCGGGCGTCGTCGGCGCTGAGCAGCACGACCAGCAGCAGCCCCGCATAGCCGAGAGGCACGGCCAGGCGCGGCCACAGCCGCCCAAACAGGTTGAACGTCTCGATCACGCCATAGGCGACCAGCAGCGCCACCGCCGGCGCCACCCCCACAAAACGCTGGGAGGCGGGCGTGCTCTCGCTCAGGCTGACCGCCATCACAAACGCCGCCACCCACAGGAACAACAGTTGAAAACGGTCGTCTTTGGGTTTGAGCGCGAGCAGGATCAACCCCAACAGAAAGGCCGTGGCGGCAAACGGGCGCAGGAGCGGCGTGCCCGGCTCGTACCAAAAGCGCAGCGGCAAATGGGTGAACCCCTGCAACCCGTCCAGGAACTGCTCGCCCATGATCTGCCAGGTGGTCTTCCCGCTCTGCGCCATGGTCTCTTCCATCCAGACCCCGAAGATCGTCACCCGGTTGATCGGCGCGGCAAATTCTCCCGGGTGGCTGGCAAAGAACAACCCCAGCGGCATGAAGACGATCAGCGCAATAAAGCCCGCCAGACAGAAGTCCAGCCACAGGCGCTTGATCCGCGCCCGGTCGACCCAGCCGGCGAAGAACAGCCAGGCGAGCAGGATGAGCGGCACGGTGCGCGCGCTGACGTAGAAATACTGCGAAAGGCCAAGCGCCAGCCCCGCAAAGACAAAGTAAGACCGCTTCTCGCTGCGCCAGCCCGTCCAGAACAGCCCAAACACGGTCACGAGCCAGAAACCGTCCCAGATGTTGTTGAGCCCGATGCGGCTGAAGTTGATGTGGAAATGAAACCCGGTCATGAAGATCCCGGCCGCAAGCCCCACCAACTCGCCAAACATCGCCCGCCCGACCAGGTAAACGGCGACGACCGTGAGCGCCCCCGCCAGCGCGCTGAGCAGGCGCAGCGCCTCGGTCGTCTGCCCCAACAGCCGGATCGGCAGCGATTGGATGAAAAAGAACAGCGATGGGAACGAAAACCAGCCCACCGTGAAGATGTTGTCCATGTTCCCGTTGATAAATTCGACCGCGCTCAGCCCCGAAGAGGCTTCATCCCCCGAGAGCACGTGGGGGACCTCCTGGGTATTAACGCCCCGCAGCATGAGCGCCGTCCCAAGAAGCGCGGTGACGGTCAACAGCAGCGCCCAGCTTGGCTTAAAGCGGGCGCCGGAAGGCTTCCAGCAGGCCCAGACCGCGAGCCCAACCGCGGCAGCCCAGGACGCCGCCGCCAGCCCGGGGTTGTTCATGTGCGGCTCGTATCCCGCCGCGCGGCTGGCGACGTACGCCAGGGCCAGGCTGGCGCCCATCAAGGGCCAGCGCCCTCCCTTGACGCCGCTGTGTTGCTGCACGCCCTCCCAGCGCGCCGCGAGCCAGTCCAAAAAGCGGGGGCGGTTGAGCGCCGCCAGCCCCAGCCCGGTCAGCAGCATCCCAGAGAGCAGCATAACCCAGGCGAACGGGCGCGGTTCGCCGAAATCCAGGGACTGGTCATAGTAAATCCCGCCGCCCACCAGCAGGATGCCCAGCGCCAGCAGGGCGGAGACCAGCAGGCGGGCCGAGCGGCTCTTTCCAGACAGGTCCGGCGGGGCGTCCGACGCTTCGGGCAGGGGGCGCAGGTTTTCCGCGGCTTCCGGGGCCGGGCTGCCCGGCTGCGAACTGGCAGAAGCCGAAGCGCCCTCCACAACCGCCTCCGGGTCGAGGGCCGGATTCAGGGAATCTCGGAACTGCCAGCGGTCTTGGAAGTGGTGAAACATGGTCGCGCGCCTGTCGTGCTGCCTGGCGAGTGTCTTTCGAGGGGTTATTTAAGTCCGGTGATGTTGCGGGCAATCACCAGCCGCTGGATTTCGCTCGTCCCCTCGTAGATCTCGGTGATGCGCGCGTCCCGGAAATAGCGCTCCACCGGCAGCTCCTTGCTATAGCCCATCCCGCCGTGGATCTGCACCGCCTCGTCAGCCACGAAGTTGGCCGTCTCGGAGGCGAAGAGCTTGGCCATCGAGGCCTCCAGCGTGAAGCGCCCGCCGCTCTGCTTTGAGCGCTGCTTGGCGAGGGCGGCGTTGTAAACCAGCAGCCGGGCCGCCTCGATGCGCGTCTTCATGTCTGCCAGTTTGAAGCCCACGCCCTGGAACTGGCCGATCTTCTGCCCGAAGGCCTCGCGCTCGCGGGCGTATTCCACGCTCGCCTCGAACGCCGCCTCGGCGATCCCGAGCGACTGGGCTGCGATCCCGATCCGCCCCGCGTCCAGCACCGCCATGGCGATCTTGAAGCCGTCGCCCTCTTCGCCAAGGCGGTTGGCGGCCGGCAGGCGGTAATCCTCGAAGACGATCTCGCTCGTGGCCGAGGCGCGGATGCCCAGCTTGGGCTCCTTTTTGCCCCGCCCAAACCCGGGCAGGTCTGCGTCGACGATGAAAGCGCTGATGCCCCGGTGGGCTTTGGAGGCGTCGGTCATGGTGAATAGCAAGATATAGCGCGCCACCGGCCCGCTCGTCACCCACGACTTGCGCCCGTTGATCACGTACTCGTCCCCCACCCGCTCGGCGCGGCTGCGCATGGTGCCCGCGTCCGAGCCGGACATCGGCTCGGTGAGCGAATACGCCCCGACGCACTCCCCGCTCGCCACCGGGGGCAGGTAGCGCTGTTTTTGCTCCTCGGTTCCAAACATGAGCAGCGCATAACCGTAGAGCGAATTGTTGACCGACATGATCGTACCGTGCGAGGCGTCCACTTTGCAGATCTCTTCGAGCGCCAGGACGTAGGCGAGCGTGTCCATCCCCGCCCCGCCGTACGCCTCGGGGATTTCGATCCCCATGAAGCCCATCTCCCCCATTTTCTTGATCGTCGCCTGTGGAAAATCGCCCGTTTCGTCGAATTCAGCCGCGATCGGCGCAATTTCCTTCTGGGCGAAATCGCGCGCCGCCTGACGGATCATGCGGTGCTCTTCCGTCAATGAGAACAACTCATCCTGAGCCATGCTCCCTCCTCAATTGTCGATCGTGTACTGGGTTCACCGCTGCCTGACATTATAGCATGGTTGGATCATTGATCCTGCACAGCATTTCAATTTGAGATATACTTTACGCCCAGGAGACAATTAAACATGACACAAGAGATCAACGAGGAGCTTTTCGAACACCTTGTCCTGCTGGCGGCGCTCCAGCTCGAACCGGACGAAGCGCGTTACCTGCGCGGGGAGCTCAACCGGCAGCTCAAGGCGGTCGACACGCTGCGAGCCATCCCGCTCGACCCCGAGGTCCCCACCGCAGCCCACGGCGTCTCCTACACGCCACAGACCAGCCAGCCAGCCCGGGGTGACCTCTGGGAACCCTACCCCGACCCGCGCCGCCTCCTCGAGCTGGCGCCCGAAACCCAGGACGGCTATTTCGTCGTCCCCAAAACCCCCCACACCGAGATTTAGGAGCGCCCGCGATTGTCCTATGGAACTCTGTGACCTGCCCGCCCACAAGATCGCCGAAATGGTGCGCAGCAAGCAAATCAGCGCCGAAGAAGCGCTCGATTCAGCCCTGCGGCGCATCGACCAGGTTGAAGGCCGCCCCGGTTCGCTCGACCCCGGCCCCGCCCGGCCTGACGACGCCGAGAAAGTGCACGCCTTTATCACCATCAGCGCCGAACTGGCGCGCCAGCAGGCGCGCGCGGTCGACCGCCGGGTCGCCGCGGGCGAGGACCCCGGCCCGCTTGCCGGCGTTCCGGTCACCATCAAAGACCTGTTCGCCGTGCAGGGCCTGCCCTGCACAGCCGCCTCGCGCATGCTGTCCAACTTCATCCCGCCGTACACCGCCACCCCCGTCGAGCGCCTGATACAGGCGGGGGCGCTGGTGCTGGGCAAGGTCAACCTGGACGAGTTCGCCTACGGCTCCTCGAGCGAATCGTCCGCATTCCAGCCCTTCCCGCGCAACCCGTGGGACACGAGCCGCACGACCGGCGGTTCGTCGGGCGGCAGCGCGGCCTCGGTCGCATCCGGCGAATGCCATCTCTCCATCGGCACCGACACGGGCGGTTCGGTGCGCCAGCCGGCCGCCTTTTGCGGCGTGGTGGGCGTCAAGCCCACCTACGGGCGGGTTTCGCGCTACGGGACGATCGCCTTTAGCTCGTCGCTCGACTGCCCCGGGCCGCTGGCGCGCAACGTGCACGACGCGGCCCTGATGCTCAGCGTGATCGCGGGAGCCGACCCGCGCGATGCCACGAGCTCCGCCCGCCCCGTCCCCGACTACCCGGCACGCCTCGGCGAGGGCGTGCGCGGCCTGCGCATCGGCATCTCGCCCGACTACTTCCGCATCACCATCCCCGATCACGATATCAACGAGATCCAGCACCAGGCCATCGGCGCTGAGATCGAACAAGCGGTGCTCAGAGCCGCCGGGCGGCTGGCGGAGTTGGGGGCGGATATCGTCGAGGACGTGCCCCTGCCGCACACCCAGTACGGCATCCCGACCTATTTCGTGATCTCGCGCGTCGAAGCCGCCTCCAACCTGCACCGCTACGACGGGGTCAACTTCGGTCACCGCACCTCGAAAGAGGTGGAAGACCTGCACGAGCTCTACCGCCGCTCGCGCGCCGAAGGGTTTGGCTTGCAGCCCAAGCTGCGCATCCTGATGGGCATGTACGTGAGCGCAGCCCAGTACAGCGAGCAGTACTACAACCGCGCCCTGAAGGTGCGCACGCTCATCCGCCGCGACTTCGAGGCGGCCTTTGACTCCCAGGGGCCGTACCGCCTGGATGCCTTGCTCACCCCCACCACGACCACCACGGCCTTCCCCGTCAGCGGCAACATGCACGAGGACTCGGTGCTGATGCAGTACGCCGACCAGTTCACCGTCACCGCCAACCACGCCGGCATCCCGGGCCTCTCCATCCCGGCCGGGTTTGACAGCGCCGGGCTGCCGATCGGCATCCAGCTCCTGGGCCCCGACTTCAGCGAAGAGCGCCTGTTTCAGATCGGCCACGCCTACGAGACGGTCACGCGCGACGATGAATGGCGGAAAGCACGACCAAAAGTCTTACGATAGGCTCTATGACACATCATTTCTGAAAAGAAAACAATGCCCGAGACTTTTCCGCTCACTCTGTTCGTAGTCGGCCTGGCAGTTGCGATCGATCTGTTCGCCATGAGCCTGCTACGCAGCCGGGCGCGCTCTCGTTTGCGCACGCCAGAGGACGTGCGGATTTTCGGGCAGTATTCGCCCATACTTACCTCAGTTAAAAAATCCACCAGGGCGCTGCGTCATTCCATACGGGGCGTTTACACCGTGGGGCTGGAGCTGGTGCGGGAGGTCTTTGCAGACGAAACGCGGCGGATGAAGCTCTCCGTCGCCCTCGCGTGTACTTTCAGTTCGATCTTTATCGGGCTGGCGTTCGCACGTTCGACCGATGTCAACGGCTGGCAGCTTTGGACCTGGCTGGCTGGTATCCTCTTCCTGACGGCGGCGCTCGTCCCGCCTGTCAGGATCTCGCTCAATAGGACCTGGATCCTCCCGGGACTCCTGTTTTTCTCTGCTTTAGCGCTGCGCCTGCCGCTGCTCGAGACCGTTCCGGGTGGTTTGCACGTGGACGAAATGGGAGTAGCAGGGTTCTCACTCCGGCACCTGTACTTCCTCCCCGGTCTCACCCTGAATCCGTTCGGGTTCGGTCCCTCTTCGCACCCCGCGCTGTACCACTATATTATCCGCCTGACGCTGTATTTGTTTGGAGAGACCATCAGCGCCCTGCGCAGTTCCAGCGCGGTTGCCGGGTCGCTCGGGGTGGTTGCTACCTACGCGTTGATCACCGTTTTGTCAGATCGCAGGACAGCTCTTTTCACTTCAGTGCTGATGGCGGGCTATCATTATCACGTCCACTGGTCCAGGATCGCGCTGAACAACATCTGGGACACCCTGTGGGTCCCATTGATGTTAGCCGCTTTCGCCTATGGCTGGAAAAAGGGTTGGTCCGGCGGGGCAGTTTTTTCGGGGCTGGCATTTGGTTTTTCGCAGTACTTCTACCCCGGCAGCCGGATCGGGTTTTTCCTGTTAGTTTTTCTGATCTTATGGCTGTGGCGACAGGAGCCTTCACAGAAGCGCCGCCTCATCTACCTGGGAAAATTTATTATCACCTCGGTCTGTGTTGCAGCTCCGCTCGGGTTGTCTGCCATATTGAACTGGGAAGTCTTTATAGGGCGCGCCCGCCAGACCTGGGGCTGGAGCCCCGAGGCCATCAGGGTGATCACGGGCGAAAACATCAACATCCTCCGCTACCTCTGGCACCAGGTCACCCGCTCGTTGGGCGCGTTCACGGTCTTTGCCGATGAAACCGGTTTTTATGGGCCAGGTATCCCGTTCGTCATCGGGCTGGCTGCGCTGCTTTTCCTGATCGGTTTCATCTGGGCAGTCTTCAACCGCAAGTGGTTGCCCGTCTTGTGGATACTCCTCACAGCTTTTTTTGGCGGCTTTTTGTTGGGCGGAAACCCTTCCAGCTCACATTTTGTCGTCGCGATCCCAGCCATCTGCTGGCTGACCGCGTTACCACTCATCTGGCTGTACGAAAACGGGCATCCCCGCTGGTCAATCGTCCTGTTATTGGTGGTCCTCATTACCGATCTAGCCTTTTATTTTGGAGTCTACGTTCCGGGTGAACCGCGCGATTTGATCGGCGCGTTTCCGACGGATTACTAATCGAGGAGTGCATTGCTGGGCGATCGCCCACCTCAGGGATTCACAGCCTCAACCAGAGCCGCAGATGACCACCCGCCTGACCGTGACCGACCTGACCCGCGCTTACCGGAGCGATATCGGCATCGCCGGTTATACCGAGGGGCAAGAGTGCGTACGCCTGGTGCGCCGCGAATCTGCCCTTCCGCAGAGCCTGATCGTCCGCCGCCAGGCGCTCGTGGTCGCCCCATTTGCGGTGATCGAGCTGGTGCTGCTCAACCCCGCCGCCCAGCCGCCCTTCACCGAAGACCATTACTTCGACCCGACCACGCTCAAGTTCCTCTACTTCGAGACCCAGCGCGAAGAGGTGTTATACTGGTCTCTCTTTAAATCCGTCGAAGCGGTTTTCGAGCAGGAGGTCGCCTCCGAGCCGGATTATCACGTGCTGCCCGGGCGGGGGCCGCGCTCACTCGGCACGATCGCCCCCGAGCGCCTGATCCGCGTGATTTACGATCACGGGCATGCGGAGCAGTACATCTACCGCCTGGCGTTCATCGATGGAGCGCGGCACACCTACACGCTCGAAGTCGCCGACCTCACCTGGCGCTGCTACTGCGACCACCTGCGCGCCAGGGGCGTCTCGCCCCGCGCCATCGGCAAAGCGCTGACCGAGCGCCTCAGGAAAGCGCGCCTCTTCCTGCGCCTGGGGCTGGAGCGCCGCTGGCAGAGCCGCCCGCCGCGCTGCTTTTTACAGATCACCGGCATCTACACCGTGCCGGACTACCTGGGTGGCCTCTCGCTGGCAGACCTGCTCCTCAAGCAGGCCTGAAGCGGGGTCACACAATTTCTGATTAAGGATGGACTGGCGATGACCGAATACGAAGCTGTGATCGGACTGGAGACTCACATCCAGCTCAACACTCTGACCAAGATCTTCTGCACCTGCAAGGCCGACTCCTGGAACGACCCGCCCAACCACAACATCTGCCCGGTCTGTTCCGGGCTGCCGGGGACGCTGCCGGTGCTCAACCAGGCCGCAGTCGAGAAGGGCCTGCTGCTGGCAGCCGCCATGCACGCCGAGATCCAGCCGGTTTCGTTCTTCGACCGTAAGAACTATTTCTACCCCGACCTGCCCAAAGGCTACCAGATCTCGCAGTACGACCAGCCGCTCGCCCGGGGCGGCTACATGGACGTGCCGCTCCCGGCGGATGCGGGCGGCTACGTGCGGCGCGTCAACGTCCATAAGCTGCACCTCGAAGAAGACGCCGGCAAGACCAAAAACGAAGACGGACAGCGCCTGATCGACTTCAACCGCTGCGGCGTGGCGCTGGTGGAGATGGTCACCGAGCCTGACCTGCGCTCCGCCGACGAAGCCGCCCAGTACCTGATCCGCCTGCGCCAGTTGCTGCGCTGGATCGGCGTCTCGGAAGCCGACATGGAAAAGGGCCACCTGCGCTGCGACGCCAATGTCTCCATCCGGCCCAAGGGCGCCGACTACCTCAACCCCAAGACCGAGATCAAGAATGTGAACTCGATCACCGCGGTGCGCGGCGCCATCGAGACCGAGATCGAGCGCCAGGTGCGCGAAGTCGAGGCCGGACGGCGCGTCGAATCGTGGACCCTGGATTGGGACGAGGACGCGGGCGTGCTGCGCAAGATGCGCTCGAAGGAAACCGAAGCCGATTACCGCTACTTCCGCGAGCCCGACCTGCTGCCGGTGCGCCTCGACCCGGCCCGCCTGCAGGAGATCTTGGCCGCCCTGCCCGAGCTGCCGCTCGAACGCCGGGGGCGCTTCTGCGAGCAGTACGGGCTGCCCGAGTACGATGCCGACATCCTGACCGGCGAGCGCAGCCTGGCGGACTATTTCGAAGCCGCGTCCGGGGCTTACGGCGGCGACCCCAAGCGCCTCTCGAACTGGATGATCAACGACGTGATGCGCCTGATCAACGAGCGCG
>JADYYC010000019.1 GCA_020853835.1 Anaerolineales bacterium | reverse complement strand
TATGTTCGGTATCAATCTGGTTATGTCCATAACGCTGGATGATCTCGGCTGCGCGCTGAGCGGCTTCTTGAGCGCGCTCGGTGAACCGATCAAATCGCATCATAGTATTTTCCTTCCTTCAAAAAAAACGGTTCTGACAGATTGGAAAGATAATGGGTTGGTTGACCCCCAAAAGCTCGCTTGAGCCAAGATATTACGATCCTGATTGTCAGCATCCCGACTTTGCAAAAAGCTCCAATTCTTGTGATGAAAATTATAACACCGGCATGATCAACTGGGCGTCAGTATGCTGTTAGAAATGTATATAAAATAAGGTGAATTGAGGTGTAAGGGCTTCCTGTCGCTGCGGGGGCGGTTTATGCCCGAAGGAGTCTCGAGGGTGAGCCAGAGGGGAGATTGCTTCAGCCCAAAAAACGGGCTTCGCAAGGACGGTCTCTGCCTCCGAAGTGACAATAGAATATGTGGGCGGAGGCGAATGAGCGTCTGTATGTAAAACCAGCCAGGGAACCTAAATCGCCCGACATACGTCTACTGCACTGATCCAGAGCGGATCTGAATTCCTTACCGGCCAAACCCAACGCGGCCGAAAGCAGATAACGAAAGAGGAGATTACAATGAAAGCAAAGAAATTACTTACCCCGGCAGTCCTGGTCGCCGCCATCCTGCTGACTGGATGCGCAGGAGCAGCATTTGCCCAAACCGAAACGCCAGCAACTGAATCAACCTCGCCGCGCACGCTGACCGTGAGCGGGAGCGGGAAAGTCTATACCGCGCCCGATATCGCATACGTGACCGTGGGCGTACACACCGAAGGGCCGGACGCGATCAAGGCCGTGGGCGAGAACAACGCCGACACGGCGGATGTGATCGACGCCCTGAAAGCGCTGGGCGTGGCCGAAAAAGACATCCAGACCACCAATTTCAGCATCTTTCCCCAGCGCGAGTACGACACAAACGGCAAGCCGACCGGAAAAGTGACCTACGTCGTCGAAAATTCGGTCTATGTAACGGTGCGCGACCTGGATCAGATCGGCAAGGTGCTGAACGAGGTGGTCAAGTCGGGCGCCAATTCGATCAACGGCATCCAGTTCGACGTGGCGGATCCAGCGACGGTCCAGTCGCAGGCACGCCAGGCAGCGGTAAACGACGCCTACACCAAAGCGCAGGAGCTGGCGAAAGCGGCCGGCGTGACGCTCGGCCCGGTGCAGACGATCAGCGAGTACACCAGCAGCACCCCCGTTCCGATGTACTCGATGCGCGACAGCGTCGCGATGGCCGCCCCAAGCCAGGTACCTGTGGAGGCGGGTCAGCTCGGCATCACGATCGAGGTGAACATCGTTTACCAGATCCGCTAATTATAAATAGTGGTATAAATCACCCCATGCAGGACGAATACATCTTCCGTCCGGAGAGGCGCATGGGGTCGATTTTTTTAATCGGCGGGATCATCCTGCTTGTCCTGATCGCTTTGGCCGGGATCTGGCAGTCGAGCCAGGCCAGCACGCTGGAGACGAGCCTCATGTATCTGCTGCCCGTGATGGCAGCCGGGGCGTCGATCCCCGTGCTGGCTTATCGCGCCTATGGGCTGCGCAGCGCCGTTTACGTCCTGGGGCGGGAGGGCATCCGGCTGCGCTGGGGGCTGCGCAGCCAGGACATACCGATCGACGAGATCCTGTGGGTGCACCCTGCGGCGGATCTCAGCGCGCCCCTGCCCCTGCCGCCGTTCCGGGTTCCGGGGGCGGTGCTAGGGCTGCGCCGTATCCCCGGCGGCGGAGAGGTCGAGTACCTGGCCGCCGATACCCAGCGGCTGATCATGATCGCCACGCCGGGGGGCGGCTTTGTCGTCTCGCCGGACCGCCCCGAAGAATTCCTGCAGGTCTACCAGCGCATCACAGAAATGGGCGCATTGACGCCGCTTGCCGCACGCTCGGTTTACCCGTCGTTCATGCTGCAACGGGTCTGGGCGTCCATACCGGCACGGGCGCTGCTGCTGATCAGCGCCGCCGCCAGCCTTGCCCTGTGGGTCTGGGTCAGCATCGCCATCGGCAGCCAGCGCGAGGTCTCGCTCGGCTTTAGCGCCGCCGGCCTGCCGACGGGCCCACTGCCAGCCGCACGGTTAATGCTCCTGCCGTCCCTGAATTTCCTCTTCTTCCTCATCGCGCTGCTGCTCGGGCTGCTCTTTTTTCGCCAACCCGAAAGCCGACCGGTTTCGTACATCCTGTGGTCCAGCAGCGCCCTGGCGGGGCTGCTCTACCTGCTGGCGGTGTTCTTTATCCTCCGCTCCGGTTGATCTCGCGAGGAAAGATATCCCGCATTTTCCCACAGATATCCCACACTAACCCACACCAACGGCGAGACGGACATGCAGTTTTTTCTTGGAATTCTCCTGGGGATCATCGTAGCCGCCCTGGCCTGGAAAGCCAGAGCGCTCGATCGGGGCGGGGCAATCGCAGCCGCTCTGACAGGCGGTTTGATATTCGGCCTGGGCGGGCTGCCCTGGGCGGCGCTCCTGCTGACCTTTTTTATCTCGTCCAGCCTGCTCTCGCGCCTGTTCAAGGGCCGCAAGCGGGACTTAAGCGAAAAGTTCGAGAAAGGCAGCCAGCGGGATTGGGGTCAGGTGCTGGCCAACGGGGGGCTGGGCGCGCTGTTGGCAATCCTGCATGCCCTGCTGCCGGGGGAGACCTGGCCCTGGGCGGCGTTTGCGGGAGCGATGGCAGCGGTCAACGCGGACACATGGGCGACCGAGCTGGGCGTGCTAAACCCGCGCCCGCCGCGCCTGATAACGACCTGGCAGCCCACAGAACGCGGCGCTTCCGGCGCGGTCAGCCTGCTGGGCAGCCTGGCGGCGGCGGGCGGCGCGACCCTGGTGGGCATCTTTGCGGCGGTTACCTCTGCGGGGGCAAACAGCACGGGCTTGCTCCTGGCCTGCATCATCGGCGGCACAGCGGGCGCGTTCTTCGATTCCGTGCTGGGAGCGACCGTCCAGGCCATCTACTGGTGCCCGGCCTGTGAAAAAGAAACCGAGCGCCACCCCGAGCACATCTGCGGCGCCCAAACACGGCAGATACGCGGCTGGCGCTGGCTGGATAACGACTGGGTCAACGTGATTGCGTCGCTGACGGGCGCGCTGGTCTGCGCGCTGGTCTACGCCAGGCTGGCAGGCTGATCAAAGTCATCCCCCAAGTATGAACGCCCGGCTCAACCCCCGATCTGGCTCATCACACGGTTGAGCGGGATCAAGCCGTCCTGCAGGCCATGACCCCAGGGCTTCATCCAGACGCCATCCAGGATGAGCTGGCGCAGGTCGTCCAGGCTCGCCCCAGCCCGCAAAGGCGTGAGCAGGTCCACCTCGCCCTCCCGCAGCAGGCACAGGCGCAAACGACCGTCGGCAGTGAGGCGGGCGCGCGTGCAGGCGGCGCAAAACGGCATGGTGACCGAGGCGATGATGCCGATCTCGCCCAGGGCGCCGGTCAAGCGAAAAACCCGCGCTTCGCCGTCCAACTTGCCGTTGTTCAGGGGCTGCAATGGGCCAAGCCCGGCTTCGATCCGCTGATGGATCTCTGCGGCAGAGACGGCCTGCTGGAGCTGCAAATCGGTTGCGCCGGCAAAGGGCATCATCTCGATAAAACGCACCTGCCAGTCGTGCTCCAGCGTCAAGCGGGCCAGGTCGACCAGGTCGGCTTCGTTATAACCCCGCACGATGACGGCGTTGATTTTCACGGGCGCTAACCCGGCCGCCTCGGCAGCCTGGATGCCCTGCCAGACATCTTCCAGCTTTCCCCAGCGGGTGAGGCGCTGGAATTTTCGCGAGTCGAGCGTGTCCAGGCTGATGTTCACCCGGTCCAGGCCGGCCTCTGCCAGGGGCTGCGCCAGGCGCGGGAGCAGGACGCCGTTGGTGGTCATGGTCAGCGTCCGCACGCCGGGCGCCTGTTTGATCGCGCGCACCAGCTCGACCAGGCGAGGGCGAACGGTGGGCTCGCCGCCCGTCAAGCGGTACTTGTCAAAGCCCAGCCGCGCAAAAAGCCGCACCAGCAGCAACAGTTCGTCATCCTGCATCAATTCAGGATTGGGCCGGAAAGTCATGTCCTCCGGCATGCAATACACGCAGCGCAGATTGCAGTGATCGGTCAGGCTGATGCGCAAATAGTGGATACGGCGTCCGAAACGGTCAATAGTCATCGATACCAGTCAACGTCTTTCAATAAGTAGCAGGCGTTATTCCCTATAAAACAGGCAGCAAGTGACGGATGTAAAGCTCCAGGGCTGACGGTTGCGCAGCAATAGGCTGCAACACGATGGAGTCGGCGCCCGCCCCTGCCAGGCGCTTCACCAGGGTCGCAGCCTGATGAGGGTCGCCGGCGGCGGCGAGCTCGTCCACCCAGGCTTCGGGAATGCGGGGCGCGGCCCCTTCCACGCCATAGGCGCGCACCAGCTCAGCGGCTTCTTCCGCAATGCCCAACGGCTTGAGGTGGGGGTCTCCTCTGTCAACGCCGATCGCGATCTCACGGCGGGCGATCGCGCGCGAGGCAGAGCCATCCGGATCGACCTGGCAAAGGGTGAAGACCACCCGCCGGTTTTCCCGGCGCCCGCCCTCGTCCATCCCGGCGCGGATTTGACCGTCCGCCCAGCGCAAGTAAGCGGGCGAGGAGAGCGAGGTGAGTATCGTTCCATCGCCGCTCCGCCCGGCAAGCCGGAGGGTCTTCTCGCGAATGCCGCCGACCAACAGCGGCGGGGGCTCATCTGGAACGACGAGCATTTGGACGCCTTCCAGGTGAACGTGATCTCCATGCAGGGTGACCCGGTCGCCGCGGAGCAAGGCGCGCACGGCGTTCACCGTTTCTTCGAGCGCCTTTAGCGTAGATTTGGGATAGGCGCCGATCTGGCGCATCCATAATTCTACCCCATGCCCAAACCCAGGCAGGAAGCGACCCGGATACAGCCGCGCCAGGGTGGCGACCTCCATGGCGGTGAAGAGCGGGTTGCGCACGGTCACGGGGAGGATCCCGATCCCCACCTTGATCCTGCTGGTAGCGGAGAGCGCTACTGCCGCGCTCGTAAACGCCCCAGCATAGAAACAGTCCTCCCAGAACCACAACTCGTCAAAACCGGCTGCTTCGGCGCGCCTGGCGTAATCGGGGATGGTCTCAGGTGGAAACGAGGGGTGGAATACCACCCCAAGCGAAGGCGTCTTCATTCTAGTTTAACAGGCGCAACTTTTCCATCCGAGAGGAAAAGCAGCTCGTCGGGCGTGAGGCGGAAAACCGCGTTGGGGGTACCGGCGGCTGCCCAAAGCTCACGATGACTGAGCAAGTCCTGATCGATGAAGGTCTGGATAGGCTCGTCGTGACAGATGGGCGGGACGCCGCCGATGACAAAGCCGGTGCGCGCCCGCACGAAGTCCGCGTCTGCTTTGCCCAGCGGTTCTCCGATCAGCTCTTCGATCTTGCGCTCGTCCACGCGGTTGACGCCGCTGGCGATCACCAGGATCGGACGTTCAGAGCGCCTGGCTTTGAAAATGACCGATTTGACGATCTGCCCGACCTCGCAGCCGATCGCCTGGGCCGCTTCCTGGGAGGTGCGGGTCGACTCCTTGAGCTCGACCACCTGCAGCTTGACCCCGCGCTGCTCAAGCGCCTGCTGGATTTTTCGGGCGCTGGGGCTCAGTTCTT
>JADYYC010000018.1 GCA_020853835.1 Anaerolineales bacterium | reverse complement strand
ACAGGGCAAGCTCGGAAATTTCGTGCAGATCGTCGATCGAGCCGCGGAACTGGTCGAGCAATATCTGGGCGAGCGAATTATGCGTATATGCGAACGTCTGGTATTCCGTTGGAATCAAGCTGAACAGGTTGTTATCTTGAAATTGGGGCGAGGTGGTTCCCTGCAGGTTAATCGCCCGGTGCGTCCAGGGGAGGACGCCCGTCAGCAAGGAAGCGGTTCCAGGGGTGGTAAAGGAACCGGTTGCGTAGTGGCGGTGGAAGACGGTCGCCTTCTGGGTAAATCTCTCGAAGTTTGGCGTCGTAGGGCGGGGGTACCCATAGAACGACATATCCACGGCCGAGAGGGCATCAAACAGCAGGATCAGGACATTGGGATGAGCGGATGTCGGGCGATTTGTGCTCCCCGTAACCGATCCAACCAGTGAATGTCCAAGCGTGAAAAACCCGGTCGCGCCGAGCAGCTTTAAAAAATCCCGCCTTGTTATGGGGTTATTTTTCACGCCTATCCGATCCCCGCGCTCAGATTCCGGCCAAGAACGACCAGCAATCCAGCGAGGTTCAAAAATAAATATACCGTCGAAAGCAGCGATAATCGATCTACGAAAGCGCGCACCCACAGATCGAGTTTCTCGGAGCGTGACAAGAGGTACGCGGCCGCGCTGATGCCGGTTAGCAGCGCAGCCAGCCAGACCCAAATAAACCAACGCTGCTGCACGATGGGCAACCTGGCGCCGATCGTGTCTTGATATTGGATCAGGACCAACCATAAGATCGTCAGGTATGCGATAAGCGTACCGGCCGTAGTGTAATGATGTTTTCGGAAAGAGACAGGCAACAGCGCCATTATGACCGTAACAAAAAACAGCAGGATCAGGCTGTCAAGGAGCGCAATCGTCAGGACGTAGGCAAGTATGCCTGTGATGTCCCAGGCGTTCATGCGCAGAATGTATGCGGGAAGCTCTTGAAGAAAGATGACCAGCGCCCAAAAATTGACCGGGACCAAAATAGCCAAAAAGAGCAGGCGGGCCTGCTCTCGGGATGGAAGACGCAATCTCAGGGTCTCAAGAGCGGACAACGCCACAGTCACTCACCGTCGCTCTGACTATCGCTTTGAGAAGGCTGGTCGGGTTCCAGGGGCGCATCATCGCCGCGCAGCTTGCGCCGTAATCGCGCAAAGAGCGTTTTGATCTGGCGCGAGAAGAAAAAGATGATTCCCGAAAAAAGCGCCAGGAATACCGCCAGGATTTGGAACAGCATCCCGCCAGTGTTGGGATCGATATATGCCCGCGGGGCGGAAAACGAGAGATACTGGAATAACAGGTTCAGGGGATCGAGAAATTTCATGATGAGCCCTCCAACTTGCACGAGAGAATTGTGTCACATTCTAAAGGTAGCCCAGGCTTTTCAGGCGTTCCTCCACCTTTTCTTGATCCTCCGCCTCTAGCTTGGACGGCGGGCGGTGGCTTGACCGGACTGGCGCGGCGTCAATCGCCAGCGCGGTGAAGTCCCGGTAGCTTGGGTTGGGGAATTGGTTCAAGCCGTGGCTGGAGAATATCACGCCGGGCACGGCGGAAGAATCAAAGCAGTGGTCAGCTTCCCAGTGGTCCCGGTTGGGCGCCAGGGGTTCATCAGCCCAACCGCCCAGGCCGGTTTCGGCTGAAGCCCGATAACCGGGGCTGTAACCGACCAGGAGGTCTGGCGCATGTTCGACCAGCGCGCCTTCGAAGACGTGCTCGTTTAGCCGGGCGTTCCGGACGATAGGAGCGCCCTGGCTGTTCTGCCACGCTTGCAGCTCGAGCTGAAGCGTTTCCAAAGCTGAAGCCCGGTCTTCGGGGGCGATTACGCCATCTTTTTCACGCTCTGCCAGGTTCAAGTACAGGCTGTTCAGCCCGATCGCATAAGCGCGGGTGTGCGCCCAGTCGATTGATTTCCACTCAGGAGCGCCATTGCCAGGCTGGGCGACCAGATAGCCCTTGTCGATGAGCCAGCGATTGAGATGAACCTTGTAGTCAAACCGGTTGAACCCGTGGTCAGAGACCACCAGCAAGCGGGGCGGCTTATCCTTTTGCATAACGGGGTGGTCGAGAACTCGATTGACAAGCTGGTCATAGCGGATATACCATTTCTCGACCACATCCGGGCGGCGCAGTAGAAACATGTGCTGGATCCGATCGAGCGAATCGAACACCGAGGCCAGCACGCCCTCCTTGAATCGATCCAGCAGATGAAATAACAACCGGGAGCGGGCTTCGAATATCGAATCGCACAGGCTCAAAAAGAGCTCATCGGTGATGCACCCATCTTCCAGGCCAGTGGTGTCTTGAGGCCAGCCGAGCGTCAGGAACGGGCCGCAGGTGTTCCAGGCGTCTTTGACAAACGAATTGGGCGTGGCATAGTGCCAGATCGGGTGGAGCGGATGGATCTGCAACGGCAGAAAATAAATTTGAACCTCGGGTTCCAGACTGGTTACCACCAGGCGGGTGATGGCGTAAACCGAGACCAGCCAGGAGACCTTGAACCGGATTTCGATGATCAGGCTCCACTCGCCGAGGGCTAACCGGTGGACGTTTTGGCCGAGTTGAATGTCGACCATCTCGCCGCTGATTTTGCGCAATTCGAACGGCAGGGTCGCGTGCGATGCGCCTGGTTTTTCCCCGATCTGCGGCCCTTCCAGGTGGGCTTGAAACCGATCCATGCCGAGCCTGTTTAGTTTGAAGACCGGGGTTTTCCCCATTTTTTCGGGCATGTCCGGGTTCGATGAATAAAAAGCGCCGACGCCAAGCCGGCCCTGGATATCCGGCGTGCCTAGCCCTGGGATCGTGCGCACAGGCGAATCGGCCCGCGCCGGAAACGTTGCAGGCCACCACAGCGCGGTCGCTTGATAACCTCGCTCTGCAGCCGTGTCGAAAAGCGTGTGCGTTTGATATGGGCGGGCGAATTCAAGCCCGCCGATGCCGCGCTTCATGGGCAGTAACGACACCTGCAACGCGTAAGCCGCCGGATCGCGATGGACAAAATCGAACATCCCGTGCTCGCCTGGGTTCAGACCTGTGGCGATGCTGGTCCAGGAAACTTCGCTCTGAGGCGGGTTCGAGACCTCGAATTTCGAATACCCCCCCAGTTTCATGAGGCGGCTCAAACCTGGCAGCTTACCGGAATTGGAGAGACTCTCGAAAATGAACGGGTCGAACGCGTCAAGGCCAATGATCAGAGTATTCATGCAGAAACATCCCGGTTTGTGCCCCTAACAGGGCAGTGGGATATTATACCCGCTCTGAATTGTATGAGAAGGGAGGCTGGAGCAGCCGCGCCAGGTCAACGGTTTCGCCCGTAGCGTTCGTGCGAGGAGACCCAATCAGAGGATGAAATGGCCGCGGCAAGCGACAACTCGCCAGCGGCAGCCGCGCCGGTGACGATCTCCGCCAGTTTGTTGACCTTCCCTTTGCCATAACATCCCAGGGCCTGCAAACACTCTTTTTGAGTAGGCAGGCCTGTGCCGCCGCCATAGGTCGCTACGATCAGAGAGGGGATGGTCAACGACACGTACAGGTCGCCCTCCTGGGTCATCTCGACATAGATGATGCCCGCAGAGGATTCAGCCACGTTAGCCACATCCTGGCCTGTGGCGATGAACAGGGCTGTGATCGCGTTCGCCGAATGCAGGCCGTTGTTGTTCGCCCCGGAAAGAATAGAGCCCACGTTGGCGACGCCATAGTGATAGACCAGGCTCTCTGGCTCGACCCGCAGATGCTGGATGAGAACGTCACGCTTGACCAGCGCCTCCGCAGTGACGCGCTTGCCGCGCGTGCGCATCACGTTCACTTGCGAGGCTTTTTTGTCGGTCGCAAAGTTCGACTCGAGATAGAAATGCCTGATCCCGGGGTAGCGCTCGATAATCCACCCGCAGGCAGCAAAGGTAGCCCGGCCCACCATATTCTGCCCCGCGGCATCGCCCGTGGTGTAATTGAAGCGCAGGAAGACAAACTTCGAAGCCAGGTACGGGTCGATATCAACCAGCCGGGCGACCGAAGAGGTGGCTTCCGCTTCTTCGCGAATTGGGTCGATATTTTCGCGGATCCAGCGCACAAATTCGCGCCCCTCACGCGCGCTATCGAAGATGAACACCGGGGCGCGCTGCATGGCGTCTCCGATCACCGTGCATTTAACCCCGCCGCATAGGTTAAGCACTTTCATCCCTCTGTTGTAAGAGGCTACTAAAGTGCCTTCTGTGGTGGCAAGTGGGATCAAGAAATCGCCCTGGGCATGTTCGCCTTCGATGTGCAGCGGTCCGGAAAACCCAATCGGAACCTGGGCGACGCCGGTGAAATTTTCGATATTTCCGATGGTTTCGTGTGGGTCAAATGAATACTTCGTGGTGTGGAGTAAACGGGAACCCGTGTATTCCTCGACAAATTGCCTGCGTTGGTCGATAATCTCCTGCGCATAGTCGTCGTTTTTATCGCGCGGGATGCGCACCCGGTCGGGTTGATCCTCGCTAATCGTATCTTCGACATCAAAAACAAGCCTTCCAAACGGGGCTGTGTCAAACTGGAACTCAATTTTGTGTTTGCCAAGCGGAAGTGGGGGGATATCGAGCAGGATGTCCACGCTCTGCCGGAGGGGGAAATCCAGCGGGTTGTCTGGTCCAACTTGCCGGGCTTTGATTACGCGCTGGTCTCCTGCAATAACCAGCCGGATGTGATCGGCGTTGAGCCTGTTTTGATCGATACAAATGCTCTCGATCCCGGTAAGCTGCACGTCGCTGAGCCGGTTCTTGACCGATAGCTGGACGCTGCTGCCAACGTTCTTCAAGCTGGAGAATGTATATAATCTTTGAAGTAGCAGCTTTGGGATGATCATCGCGTCCGCCTT
>JADYYC010000017.1 GCA_020853835.1 Anaerolineales bacterium | reverse complement strand
CGATTTGTGGATAAGCCCATTCAAATTCTGGGATTGTATCCAGGAACGCCAGGTCGATCTTGTTCTGAGCAAGCGCGTTTTGGAGTTCGCCGAGGTCGTGAACGATCATGAGCTCTGGTTCCGAAAACTGCTCCCTAAGCGTTTGAAGAAGCTGGGAAGAAGAAGGATCGGGTGAAAAAACCAGTATGCGCATCTCGTTTTCGACGGATGATCGATAATGTTATAAGAATTATACCCCACAGGGGGAACCGCTTGCGGTTCACGCGCTGTGGGGTAAGTGTTGGATAGTTGTTATCTTAATGCGATTGAAACGGCAGGGCGCGCCGCTGTTTAATCAAGCCCCGAGAACAGGTCATCCAGGCGCAGCCCGCTGGGCGGTTCAGGCCAGGCCAGCGCAAAATCCTCCTTGCTCATCAGCTTTTTGACCTGGTGTTCGGGGAGGCGCCGGAACAGGTTGCCCGGGCCGAACTGGGTGCGATGACAGCGCAGCGCATCCCACTTCTGGTCGACGGATGAAGATACATCGATCCGGACGTTGACCATTTCATCCGGCCAACCCATATCTGGGTTATTCAGTGGCGCCAGATCGTCCACATCCAGACCGGCTTCCACCATCTGGTTTCGCATCTCGTCAAAGAAAGAGCGGGGAATGGCTGTGTAAAATAACCGCCGCGCCTGCCAGGGCGGTCCGAGCTCTGGGCGGTATTCGGGATCAGCCGCAGCGTGAAACGCGGCCACGGTGTGACGGTGGGCTGCAATGTGGTCGGGGTGGCCATAGCCGCCAAAAGGCTCGAAGGTCAACACTGCATCCGGGCGAATGCGCCGGATTAAAGCGGCTAACTGGCCGATGACCTGTGCGGCTGGCGCGTTGATGAAAGCGCGTTCGTCCTGGTTTTCCGGCGCGCCAGCCATGCCCGAATCTCGATAATCGAGGAAAATGAGCTCCGCAACCCCCATGGTTTCAGCGGCGCAGCGCAGCTCACCCTCACGCACCTGCCCAAGCGTTTCCGGCGTGGCAAGCTGGGGGTCTGAGATCTCCCCCGCTTCGCCGCGCGTCGCGCAGATCAAGGAGACTTTTATGCCCTGCGAAGCATACCTCGAGATCGTTCCACCTGTGCCGAAAGCCTCGTCATCAGGGTGGGCAAAAACCGCAAGAAGAGCGTGGTTCTTCACGTTTATGCTGCGGCTGGTTCCGCGGCTTCCTGTTTGACGATCTCGATTTCGATCTCGATCTTTATTTCCTCGCCAACCAGCAACCCGCCTGTTTCCAGGGCGACGTTCCAGGTCAGACCCCAATCCGTGCGGTTGATGCTCGTCGTGGCAGTGAAGCCGGCGCTGGTTTTTCCATCCGGGCTTTTCGACTGTCCCGCATAGTAGGTGTCCAGCACTACCTCTTTGGTGATGTCTCGTATGGTCAGGTCGCCGTAGATACGACCTCTCTGCTTGTCCACCATTTCGATGCGCTTGCTCTTGAAAGTCAGGTACGGAAACTTCTCGGCGTTGAGGAAATCGGCGGAGCGCAGATGCGCGTTGCGCCCCTCTTCCCTCGTGTTGATGCTGGCGGCCTCGATTTGAGCTTCAACGCTGGATTTCTCAGGCTCTTCCTCGTTGAAATTCACACTGCCGGAGAATTTTTCGAAGCGGCCGCGCGCGTTTGAAATCATCATATGACGAACCGAGAAGTCTATTTGTGAGTGGGCCGGATCAATTTTCCAAAGCATGGTTTTCCTCCAAAAGTTTTTTATGTTTCGATGATAAGAATATAGCGGAGGGGCGTGACAGCAAAGTGATCGAAACCGTAAACATAACCGTAAACGGTTTTGGCCTCGAGCATTCGAATTGACGTTTTCGCAGGAAATGACGTTATACTTCCTCTATGCCGCTGAGCATTCGTTTATTTGGGGCGCCAGAGTTCGCCCTGGATCACCAGCAGGTTCGCATACTGCGCAAGAAGAGCCGCGCCCTGTTGTATTTTGTCGCGGACAATGAGGATCCAATTCGCCGCGAACAATTGATTTCCATTTTCTGGCCCGATCTGCCGCGCCCGTCTGGGTTTCAGGCGTTACGCACCAGCCTTTACGCGGTTCGCAAAGCGCTTGGCGAAACGATTGTACTGCGGCACGATCTGGTTGAGTTGAGCGGCGCAAGCTGGGTCGATGTGCGCGAATTCGAAGCGGCGCTCAAAGTACAGGACGCTGATATCGACCGGTTAAGCCAGGCGCTGGACCTCTACCGGGGGGACTTTCTGCAAGGTTTCACGCTGCCCGAGACGCAAACCTTTGAAGATTGGATGGTTGTCCAGCGCGAACACTACCGACGCCAGGCAATCCGCAGCTTGATGACCTTGTCCATTGAGTATGAGCGAAAAGCGGAGTACCAGGCGGCGCTGGCGCCCCTGGAAAGGGCGCTGCGGCTCGATCCCTTGCAGGAGGACCTCGCCCGCGAGACGATGCGGCTCTATTACCTTGCCGGCGACCGGCCCGGCGCGATTCGCCTCTATGATGAGCTGAGAAAACTCCTGGACCGCGAAATGGGGGTGCCGCCGATGACTGAAACGCGCGCCGTGTATGACGCCATTATCAACGACGCTGACATCCCGACCTACGCAAACCGGGAGCACCCCGATGGAACCCCGGTCTTCCAACCGTCCCTCTCGATCAATCGCCCGAAACCGGATTTTGGATCGGAGACTAAACCCCCCTTCGTGGGAAGGGAAAGAGAAATTCGTGAAGTGACCTCCCTGCTCGATCAAAAATACCTGGTCATGCTGGAAGGCGAGCCAGGTATTGGGAAAAGCCGCCTGGCTGAGGAACTTCTCTCCAAGTTTTCGGGTATTGGCCTGGTCGGGAGGGCGCGCGAGCTCGAACAATCGTTATCCTATCACCCGGTGATCGAGGCGCTGCGAGATCTTTTCAACCAGGAAGGATCGCGCGGCCTGTTGTATGAAGTCCGGCGCGAGCTGGCTCCTGTGTGGTTGGAGGAGATCAGCCTCTTGCTGCCTGAAATCGGAGCGTTGAAGAATGCCGGGTCGTTGAGGCAGGCAGACGAGGCGCGCTTGTGGGAAGCTGTCCGCCAGTTCTTGCTGGCGCTCGCCCGTCTGACGCCGGTCATTTTCTTTCTCGATGATTTGCATCAGGCGGATAGCTCAACGCTGGCGCTGCTCGGATACCTGGTCCGCCAGACGCAAGATGCGCAAATTCAGTTCCTTGCTACAACCCGGCCTTTTGCTGCTTCATCTCCAGCAGGGCGCTTCGAACAGATGCTGGTCAGGGAAGGCCGCCTGGCAAGGTTAAAACTGGAGCGGCTTGGCAACGCCGAAATTGCAGAGTTCGTATCTCGATTGAAAGTCAAAGATCAGGATCAACTCGCGCGGTGGTTATGTAAAAACTCGGAGGGAAGCCCTTATATCATGGTGGAGTTGGTTCGTTACCTGCGGCGGGAAGGGATCCTGCTCGGGAACACGGTCAATTTCGAGGCGCTTTCGTCCAGCCCGATTGTCCCACAAACCGTGTACAGCCTCGTAGAAAGCCGCTTGAGCAGGTTAACCGAACCAGCCAGGCGGATACTGGATGCCGCTGTGGCGCAGGGCCGTGAATTTGATTTTGAAATCGTGACGCGCGCGGCCGGCCTCTCGGAAAACGCAGCGATGGATGCGTTGGACGAGCTTCAAAGGGCGGAGTTGATCGCGCCGCTCAAATTTGGAAAATACGTCATCGATCACCCGGTCACGATGGAGGTCGCCTATCGTGATGTGGGCGAGCTGCGCCATCGAATATTTCACCGGCGGGTCGCCGATGCCATACAGGCGGTCTATCTCAACAGACCAGAAGCGGGTACTTTTAAACTGAACGCTCAGCTTGCCAGGCATTACGCGGAGAGCGACCAGCCGCAGCGCTCGCTTGAGTTCGCGATTGCTGCTGGCGATCATGCCTTGCGCATTGCGGCCTGGAGAGAGGCGGGCGAATTCTATCAGACAGCCTTGACCTGGTCATCCGGGCTGGGCCGATTGAAGGTATTGAAATCGCTGGGCCAGGCTTATGAGCGCGCTGGTAATTTTGTCCGGGCGAGCGAGGCGCTGCACGAAGCACTTCAAATTGCCAGCGAAAGCGCTGTCGAACAGGTTGAAAGAGATCAGATCGTGCTGCGCCTGGCGAGATCAATGATCCCTCAGGCTCGTTATCACGAAATCATCGATCTGGTAAAGGGCTTCCTTAGCTCGGAAAATCCGCCTGCCATCGTCGAAGCAGAACTGCTGTGGGGAACGGCGCTGTCTCTGGAAGGCGCCGAGCTCGAATCTGCCCGGCAGCATCTCGAAGCTGCCGCCGTTTGTTGGGAAAAACATGAATGGGAAGATAATTCGATCATTGCACAGATTGAGTTCGAAATTGGGAGCGTTGCGGCTCAATTGGGCGAACTTGAAGATGCTGTGACTCACTACCGGCGGTCCCTGGAGCTTACAAAAGGCGCAAACCTGGGGCATGGCCTGGACCAGCAAATATTGGCTTACAACAATCTGGCATATCACCTGCATTTGCTGGGAGATCCGGCTGCCAGGGAATATGCACAGGCGGGAATTGCCCTGGCGCAGGAAAGGGGCATGGTTGGGCTGCAAACGTATCTGTATTCCACCCTGGGGGAAATCGCACTCAGCGAAGGAGACTACGATCAAGCCGAAAAACTCTTCCAAAAAGGTTTGGAGCTTGCCAAACAGTTCTCAATTCCTGAGCGTGAGGCCGGCTTGATGGCCAACCTGGGGCTCGTGGCTGCCGGACGGGGCGAGAACACCCTCGCCGTTTACCGCCTTTCGAACGCTCTGGGAAAAGCGGAAAACCTTGGCGTACAACACCTGGCGATTCAAATCCGCCTCTGGCTTGCGCCGCTCCTGCCGCGGCCAGAGGCTCTCATGCACCTCTCCGAGGCAAGGAGAATGGCAAAAGCCAGCAGCCGTCGGAAATTGTTGAGCGACCTGGAGCGGGTAGAGCAAGAACTGAAATAAAGCTACCGGACGGCCTGAACTGGGGGAATAAAACGAGGAGAGAAACCAGGCACGCTTCGCGGTGTTAAGCCTGATGATATCGGGTTTACCAATCGATCCCTGATAGAAAAAAACAGATTGCACAACATCTTCATGAGAAGACATTCCTGAGAGATGGTTGATAGATTCTTGCCTCTCCAGTTGGCTAGAATAAAAGAACTCTTCATCGTCACACCTCACTCTTGCGTGCAAAAAAGGAGCATTACCGGTTATGAAGCATGAAATGGAGCATTACATCGAGGGGTTGAGATCTCGAAAACAGATCGCGGCCGGCACGAGCGCTGAGGCGGAAGCACAGCACAATAAAGGCCGCCTGACCGCGCGCGAGCGCATCGACCTCCTCTTTGATGCAGGCACATTCGAAGAGATCGACACACTCGTCTTGCCGCGCCAGGAGGTCTACCTGGGAGGGAAGAAGTCTCGCTATGGCGATGGCGTGCTGACCGGGTTTGGACGCATCAATGGGCGCCTGGCGTGCGTTGCCTCGCAAGATGCGGCGGTGATGGGCGGTTCGCTGGGCGAGATGCACGCAAACAAGATCATCAAAGTGATGCATATGGCTCTCAAATATGGCTGCCCCTTTATTGCGATCAACGATTCGGGCGGCGCACGCATCCAGGAAGGCGT
>JADYYC010000016.1 GCA_020853835.1 Anaerolineales bacterium | reverse complement strand
GCTCAATCCCCGTTCCATCGTCGCTCCTAGGGGGTAGGCGTCATGTCCGCTTCGGGGCTTTCGGACGCTTCCGGCGTGCCGGTTTCGGGGGCAGGGTTGCGCAAGTTGTCCTGGCAGATCGCCAGGCCTTCGGTCGCGTTATAGACGGCGATCTCGTCGTTTGGCACGCCGGTCAAAAGCGCTTGAAAGATCGGCACCGCTTCGGCGCAGCGGTTGCTGCGGGCCAGAGCAAATCCGTAATACCAGTAGTACTCTTCGATCCGCCCGTAATCGAGCGGCAACCCCTCAACCAGCGTGCCGTCCTCCACCGTCCCCCCTTTTACGGCAAACTTCAGCGTGTTGATGGCCTGATCGAACTTTTCCTGCTTGTAATAAATGATCCCCAGATTGCCATACAGGCGCGGGTCGGTTGGGTTGACCTTCACCGCTTCTTCGGCATATTGCGCGGCCTGTGGAAACCGCCCGTCTCCAAAGAAGGCGCGCGAGAGCTCGGTCAGGGCAACCGTGTCGGTGGGGTTCAACGCATAGGCGGCAAGCAGGGCTTCCTGCGCCTGGTTGTAATCGCCAAGCGATTTGTACGTGATGCCGAGGTACAGGTTGAGGTCGGGGATGTTCTTGTTGATGGACAGCGCGGTCTGAAATTCCTGGCGGGCTTCCTCCAGGTTCTGGGTGTTCAAAAGCACGATCCCGCGCGCCCGGTGGACTTCCATCAGGTTTGGGCCGAGCTGGAGGGCCTTTTTCGAAGCCTCAGCCGCCCGGTCGTAGAGGTTGTAGTCGCCCTGGTTTACCAATATTTCCGCCAGGTAGGCGTAAGCCAGAGGGTTGTTGGGATCGAGCGCGAGCGCCTTTTTAATTTCGACTTCGGCTTCGCCGTATTTTTGCTGGAAACCCAGCGCCCAGCCCATGACCGCGTGCGCGAGCGGGTTGTTCGGGTTCTTGAGCAGGGCGTTCTGGCTGTTTGTGATCGCGGCTTCGTAGTCTCCCTCGATGACCTGCAAGCGCGCCAGCGCGACGTAGTTAGCGGGGTTGGTCGGGTCGGAGTAGATCGCTTCTCCGTAGGCTTTTATCGCCTGGCTGATCTTGCCGCTGGCGTAAAACTCTTCAGCCTGGTTGATGAACGATTCGGGGCTGAGCGTGGGGGTCTCGGTAGGGACAAATAGAGGCGGCGTGGCAGGCACAACTACCTGGTTGACGTATAACGCCGCGCCAATTAAAACCACCAGCAGCGCGAGACGCCAGAATGGGGGCCGCCGCGTGCGCCGGTTCATGGTCCACTTATTGCCGCGCAGATACATATCACACAATTAATACCCTTTCCTTGAGTCGGCGTCAAGTGATGCAGGTTAAACGCACGTTATATTCAGGTTATAAGATTAAGACCTTGCCAGCGCTCGGGCTCGCGGCTAGAATGAGGCTGTGCCCAGCCCCTTCCTGGTCTTTGAGGTTTTTACGCTGTTCCCGGAGGTTTTCGGGCCTTATCTTGCCTCCAGCATTTTGCAGCGCGCCCGCCAGCGCGGCCTGGTCGAGGCGCGGCTGCACAACATCCGCGATTGGACCTACGACAAACACCACATCACCGATGACGAGCCCTACGGCGGGGGCGGCGGGATGGTGATGAAACCCGAACCGATCTTCGCCGCGGTGGAGGCGGTGCTGGGCGCGCCGCCCGCCTGCCCGGTGATCCTGCTCACCCCCCAGGGGCGCCTCTTCACCCAAGATCTGGCGCGCGAGCTTGCCTATGGCGAGGAAACGGAGCAGCGCCCCACCCCTGGCGCCGGCCCCGCGCCTGCACGCCGCCTGGGACTGATCTGCGGGCGTTACGAGGGGATCGACGAGCGCGTCCACCAGCACCTGGTCACGCAGGAGCTCTCGATCGGGGATTATGTGATCACCGGCGGGGAGCTGGCCGCCCTGGTGGTGATCGACGCCGTTTCGCGCTGGATCCCGGGCGTGCTTGGCGACCCCGAAGGCGTCGTGGACGACTCGCACGCCTCGGGGCTGCTCGAATATCCGCATTACACCCGCCCGCCGGAATTTCGCGGCTGGGGCGTGCCCGAAATCCTGCTCTCGGGCGATCACGGGCGCATCGCCCGCTGGCGCCGGGAGCAGAGTCTACGGCGCACCTGGCAGCGCCGGCCGGATCTGCTGGAGCGGGCGCGCCTGAGCGAGGCTGATCTCAAACTGCTCGAAAAAATCAAATCCGAAACCCATGAAGAATAACTCGGAGGGGATCATGAAGCTCAACTACGGCAAAACCTTCTTGCTGGGCTTTGGTTTCTTTGGCGTCAGCGTAATCTGGGGCGTTTACAACGCCTTTGTGCCGCTGTTCCTGGCGAACAAATTCGGCCTCTCGCCCGCTTTGATCGGCTTTTTTATGACCCTCGACAACATCGCGGCGCTGCTGATCCAGCCGCCGGTGGGGGCCTGGTCAGACCGGCTGCGCACGCCGATCGGCCGGCGGATGCCGTTTATCCTGGTCGGCGCGCCGGTCGCGGCGCTGGCATTTGGGCTCATCCCGCTTGCGAGCGCGCTGCCGCTGTTCGTGGCTTGCACCAGCACGCTGCTACTGAGCATGGCTTTCTGGCGCACCCCGGTAATCGCCCTGATGCCGGACATCACCCCATCTCCGCTGCGCTCGCAAGCCAACGGCGTGATCAACTTCATGGGCGGGGTGGGCGCAATCGTGAGCTTCCTCTTAGGCGCGAGCCTGTACGAGATGAACCCGGCATTCCCATTCTGGCTCGGTTCGGCTCTGGTCGTCCTGTCGAGCCTGCTGGTATTTATCTTTATCCGCGAGCCGAAAGACTACCAGGACAGCGACGAGAAGCCCAGCCTGTGGGCCAGCCTGCGGGAGGTGATTCGGGACGAAGACAAGAGCGCCCTGCGCATCCTGCTGGCGATATTCTTCTGGTTCCTGGGCTATAACGCGATCGAAGCCTTCTTCACGCTTTACGCTCAGAACCACCTGGGAATGGCGGAGGCGGACGGAGCGCGCCTACTCGGGCAGTTATCGTTCATCTTCGTCCTCATGGCGCTGCCGGCGGGTTATATCGGGGGGCGCATCGGGCGCAGGGTCACCATCATGACCGGGCTGGCGCTCATCACCGCGGTCATTCTGACCATCTTCTTCCTGCCAGCCGCAACATTGACCATCCCATTGACGCGCCTGCCCGTTTTGGGCCTGGTTCCCGTGATCGGTCTGCTGATGATGATCGCGGGAGCCGCATGGGCGCTTATCAACATCAACTCGCTCCCCATGGTGGTGGATCTGACCGACGCGGTACACCTGGGCACTTTTACGGGCCTCTATTATCTGTTTTCCACCCTGGCGGCGATCGCCGGCCCGAACGTCAACGGCTGGATCATCGAGCTGAGCGGGCGCAATTACAACGCCACGATGATGATCGCCCCGCTCTTTATGCTGGCGGCCCTGGCGCTCATGGCCGGCGTGCGCCGGGGAGAGGCGACGGCGGCACGCCCGGCGGCTCCGGCTTAGCCGTCGGGGGTCTCATCCTGCCGCATTCTGAGGATCAAGGGAGACGATGAGCGAGGCCGCGACCGGTCTGTGCAGCCCTGAAGCGCTGGTCTTGTGGGTGGACGGCGAGATCCTGGTCGCGCAAAAACCCGCCGGGCTTTCCACGCTGGTGGACGGTTTCAACCCCGGCGCTCCTTTTCTGCTCGGGTTGTTGGGGCGCCTGTACAGCCCGCTCTGGGTTGTGCACCGCCTGGATAAATGGACGAGCGGGGTGATCGTCTTCGCCCGCACCGCCCAATCCCATCGCGCTCTCAACATGCAGTTCGAGCGCCACACGACTCAAAAGATCTATCACGCCCTGGTTCACGGCGCGCCGAAGTGGGAGCAGCAGCGGGTGAGCCTGCCCCTGCGCCCGGATGGCGACCGGCGCCACCGCACCGTGGTGGATCCGCTGCACGGCAAGCCTGCCCAGACCGATCTGCTGGCGCTGGAGCGCTTGCCCGATTTCACCCTCGTGCAGGCCGCCCCGCGCACGGGGCGCACCCACCAGATCCGCTGCCACCTGGCCGAGTTGGGCCACCCCATCGCGGGGGATACGCTGTACGGGGGGAAGCCTTTGCCCGAACTGGGGCGCTTCGGGCTGCACGCCTTTTCGCTGCAATTCGACCATCCGAGGAGCGGCGAACGAGTCGCCTTTCAGGCGGCTTATCCCGAGGACCTCGAGGCTGCGATCGGGGCGCTCAGGTCACGCCGCGCTACCCAGCCTGGCTGACCGGGCTGCGCTGACAGGGTGAAAAGCGCCTATCGCCCTATCTTTTCTTCTTGAGCATATCCGTCCCGAGCACAAGGAGCAGCGATATCAGACCCAAAACCAGGGCCGCGCTGTAGGCCGCGACGTACTGGCGCTCTTCCATCGCCCGGTAGATGAAAAGCGTGGCGGTTTCCGTCTTGCCTTGAATCCCCCCGCCGATCACCAGCACCGCCCCAAACTCCCCCAGCGCGCGCGCAAAAGTCAGGCTGACGCCGTAAATGAACCCGTGGCGCAGCGCCGGAAAGGTCACCCGCCAAAAAGTGCTCCACCCACTCGCCCCAAGCGTAGCCGCGGCCTGTTCTTGAAGGGCGCCGAAGTTTTCGAGCACCGGCACAAGCTCGCGAATCATGAAAGGCAGCGTCACAAAGAGCGTGGCGAGGATCATGCCGGGCATGGCAAACGCAACCCGGATGTTCAACGCGGTCAGGAGGGGGGCAAAAAGGCCGTTCCGTCCAAACAGCAGCAAAAGCATGTAGCCGACCACCACCGGGGAAACCGCAAATGGGATATCTACCAGCGCGTTGACCAGACCCCTGCCGCGAAAACGGTCGCGCACAAAGACCCAGGCGACGATTGTGCCGAAGCCGGCGTGGATGGTCACGACGAGCAGGCTGATCCAGATCGTGCGCCAGAAAGCCGCCAGCACGTCCGGCTGACCGAGCGACTGCAAAACGCCCCTCAACCCTTCGCCAAACGCCCCAAGCGCCAGGCTCACAATCGGGGCCAGGACCAACACCCCGACGTACAGGCTCACAAGTCCGATCATCAACCAGGCGGCCAGTTTGCCGGCGGGCGACCCAGGACGGGTCGATTTTGCGGCGGCGCTGAGCGGGTGGCTCATCCCGTCCTCCGGTTGCGCCGCTGCAGCCAGTCGACGAACAACACCAGGCCGAGGGCGATGGTGATCATCACCACCGAGATAGCGCTGGCCCCAAGCCGGTTTTCCGACTCGACTTCGCCCAAAACGTAAACGGCGGCGGTCTGCGAATAGAGCGGGATGTTCCCGGCGACGATGACGATCGCCCCAAACTCACCGATCGCGCGGGCAAAGCTCAACAGCGCGCCGCTTGCCAGGGGCAGGACCAGGGGGGGCAAGGTGATACGGCGGAAGATGGTCCACGCGCCTGCCCCCAGCGTCGCGGCGGCGTCTTCCTGGGTGAGGTCTAATTCGAGCAAGACCGGCTGGACGGCGCGCACGACAAACGGGAACGTGATAAACAGCAGCGCCAGGATGATCCCCGGAGGGGCAAAGATGACGGAGAAGCCCAGGTTTTGTTTAAGCCAGGAACCCAGCGCCTGTTGGGGCCCGTACAGCACCACCAGCATCAAACCGGTGACCAGCGTCGGGATCGCCAGTGGCAGGTCGACGAGCGAGTTCAACGCTTTCTTCCACGGAAAGCGATAGCGCACGAGGACGTACGCAGTCAACCCGCCCATGACGGTGTTAATGAGGGTCATCAGCGCAGAGGTCCACAGCGTGAGCTTGAGCGCATGCCAGGCGATCGGCAGGGTGAGCTGGCGCCACAACCCGGCGAGACCTTCGCGCAGCCCGTCCTGCAGGATGACCAGGATCGGGATCAGAAGCAGAACGGTCAAGTAGGAAAGGGCGATTGCGCGCATCCCCCAACGCCCCCAGGGCGGCCGGGGGCGCGCCAGGGGTTCATCCCTGGTCTGGAGTCCGCCGGGCTGGTCTGTAATGGCGCTCATTTTGCCATGACCCCCGGTTGAGCCAGCGGGTTCTTGGATTGGATCAGGTGCGAGCGGACGATCAGCACGGCCTGGTCCGTCAACGCGGTCAGCACCTGGCCCACGACGCCATCCAGCTTGATCTCCCGCCTCTGGTGGGCAAGCGGAGCGCCCATCACAAGGAGATCGTACCCCTTGACCTCATCCAGGATTTCCTGGACGATGGGCCCGGTGCGGACAATGGTACGAGCCGGCACGCCCAGGATGGACAGGGACTGAACCCCGCCATCGAGAAACCTCTGGGTTTGCTCGACCTTCTCGGTGTTTTTCTCGCCGCCCGAAAGCACGCATAGCAAAGCGGCTTCGGCCCCAAGGTGGCGCACCAACCGCCCTGCAAAGAGGACATCCTCTTTGCCCGGCTCGCCGCTGGTGGCGCAGATCAGGGTCTGGGTCGGCGCCGGTTGGTGGTGGGGAACCAGCAGCAGGTGAAAATCGCCAGCCTGGAGCACCTGTTCTGCAAGCAAAAGGTTTTCTTGAAAGCTCAAGCCCATAATCACCAGATCGTAGGGCGCCCCTTCGGCGGCGTTTGACACGGCGAGCGGGATGGGGACATTGGAGGTCTGCACTTCGAGCGCGGCCAGCCCGCTGCCCAACTGCTTGCGCGCTTCCTGAAGGTGATCGTCCATGGCTGGCCCGTTTGGGCCAACGCCAAGTAACGTGACCCGCGCGTGCGCCAGCCGGGCGATCTGACCGCCCAGCGCAAGCGCGGCCTGGGCCCGGAGCGACCCGTCTGTGACGATCAGAAAGCTGAGGCCGGGATGCACGAGGGCGTGGAAGCGGTGGACGCCCACCCAGGCGTTCTCACCTGGATGGAGCGGAAAGCGGCTCGCCTGTTCAGGCGAGCGCGTGGCGTCCACCAGGACGCTGGCGCTGCCAAAGCCCGGCAGGGGCGAAATCGGCCGGACGCCCGCGATCGGGGGCAGGCGCAAGCGCAGGCGCTCGTGCGCGCCGCCGAACGAGACCTCCTCCACTTCTGCCCGGCCAAGCTCGGGGCAGGCCAGCTCCTCGCGGGTTGGCGCAAGCGCCACGTCCTCGGGGCGGAAAAGAACCTGCACGCGGCGCTCGCGGCCCGCCAGCCCGATTTCGGGCGGGATCGGCAGACGGATGGGCCCCAGCTCCACGTTTTGGGAGGTGATGTTCCCCACAAGCAGGTTCGCCGAGCCCAGGAACGAAGCCACGAACTCGGTCTGCGGACGCTGGTACAACGCCTCGGGCGTGCCCACTTCGACCAGCCGCCCAAAGCTCATCACGCCGATGCGATCCGCCAGGTCGAACGCTTCTTCCTGGTCGTGCGTGACAAAGATGGTGGTGATGCCCAGCGTGCGCTGAATGGCTTTCAAGCTGCGCCTGAGATCAACGCGGACTCGGGCATCCAGCGCGCCCAGGGGCTCGTCCAGGAGGAGCACCTCCGGCCCGTAGACCAGGGCGCGCGCCAGCGCGACGCGCTGCTGCTGCCCGCCGGAAAGCTGGCGCGGCATACGCCCCCCCAGGCCTGATAAGCCGACCAGCTCGAGCGCCTC
>JADYYC010000015.1 GCA_020853835.1 Anaerolineales bacterium | reverse complement strand
GACTGAAATCCAACCCGTTTCCTCCGACACGATGATCACCATCGCATCCTGCACCTTGCCCGATAATCCTAACGCGGCGCGGTGGCGGGTCCCTAACTTGGTATCACCGATATTCTCAGTTTCCACCGGCAGGATGCAGCTCGCTGCAACAAGCCGGTCGCCTTGCAAGACGACCGCGCCGTCGTGCAGCGGGGTTTTCGGGGAAAAAATAGTCAGAAGCAGTTCGGGAGAGATGACTTCGGCATGCATCCGCACGCCCGTCTCGATCACATCCTCGATCAGCGTTTGCCCTTCGAGTACGATCAATGCGCCGGTCATCGAGCTCGAGAGCTGGCTGACGGCTTTGATCAGCGAGTACTTGAACCGCTCAAAATCCGAGATTGTTCCACGCAGCCGCCCGAACTGCCCGAGGCCAACAAAAACCCGGCGGAGCTCGTCCTGAAACAGAATCGGCAGCGCAATAACCCCCGCGATGAGGGAAAAACGGACCAGCCAGCTCAGGGTGTTCAGCGGAAGGGCTACCAGCAACCCGCCGGCAATGATCGCGGCAAAGATCACCCCTCGGAGCAGTTGCAGAGCGCGCGTCTGGTACAACGCTTGGAACGCGATAAAGAAAACAATCGCGACCAATGTAATATCAATCAGATTACTGACGGTGATATGCGAGAAAAGAAAATCGAGCTGTAAAGCGAGGTTGAGGATCGTATCACTCATTGCAATTCACGCTTCCCAAGTCGGCGTCTCGGACCCTCTTCAAGAAAAACCGGACAAATTTCAACCCCGCCCATGATAACATCAATTTCTGACGGCTGCTAAAAGAAATCCAGGGGAGAGCGTTTACAAACACCCGTTCTTGGTACAATAACCGCCGCGGTGATTTGTTCCATAAAAGTGAAAGGGACGTATTATGCATAGATTCATCAGAAGCTTGCTGTTCGCTGCGTGGGTCGCATTCTGCATCGCAGGCTGCGCGGGGAGCGCGTCAGGAAACGCAACTGGAGCGGTAGAAAGTTACCTGAAAGCGCTTGCAGAGCGTAACCTGAATGGGATGATCGCCGCCTCGTGTGCGGATTGGGAAGCGAACGCCAGGCTCGAATATGACTCGTTCACCGCGGTTACGCTGCAACTCGAAGGTCTGGAATGCCGGCAATCTGGAGGGCAGGGCGATACCGTCCAGGTGACTTGTGCCGGCTCGCTGATTGCCAATTACGGGAACGAAGATCTCAGAATTGATATCGCAGACCGCCCTTTTAAAGTCATTAAAGAGGCAGGCGAATGGCGGATGTGTGGATATTCACAGGAGTAAGCCCGTGCGATCCCTCGACCGAGTATTTCGAATCATCTTCAGCCGCGAAAACCTTTATGCGCTCCTGATTTGCCTGATCCTGATTGCGATCCTGATCTTGACCGCCGATCAATCTCCGCAATGGATCTACCAGGGGTTTTAGGCCGGAAATACCCTTGCAATACGTCCTTGTCTTCAGTTTATGCGCCCTCGCAATCGGCTGGTTGAGACCTCGCAAAGGGTTCAGCGCGGCGGCGCTAATCGTCAGCCTGCTTTCGATATTTTGGCTTCAACCGCTTTCACCTGTCCGCAACCTCGATTTCTGGTTTCCGCTGGCTTCGGCCGGCCTGACCTGTTTTGTCTGGGCGGTTACTTGTCCCGGCGATAAGCGCTCCGCCGGGCAGATCGTCCCCGGGTTGATCCTGATCTCAAGCGTCGTCATAGGCCTGGCAATCACGCGCTACCTTGGCCCGGTCTGCTGCCTGACGCCATCGCGGCCGCCTCAAATGGAGGCCGTGCTGATCGGGGTCGGGTTTACGATCTTGCTGGCGTCGGCGCTCTATTTCTTTCTTCCAGCCAAACCGGTCTTCCCCTCGATCACAATCCTGTTACTGGTTGGTTTGTTTATCGTGTTAAAGAGCGAGGCCATCGCAGTCCACCTGAGCGGCTGGCTGCGCGGATTGACAGGTCAATCGAGGGCGCTCGCGTCTTCCAATGACCTGGCATGGCTGGGGATCTCTTTTCTGACTTTTCGACTGCTGCATACGGTGCGCGATCGTCAGGCAGGCCGGCTGCCGCCGTATTCGCTCACCGAATTTGCAGCTTATGCACTGTTCTTCCCCGCCGTGATTTCGGGGCCGATCGACCGCGTCCAGCATTTCGCATCTGAAATGCAAAAGGCGCAGGCTTCGATGTCAAGTCCCGATTGGCCGGTCGTCAGAAAAGAAAATACGGTAAGCGGCGCAAAACGCATCCTGGTTGGCTCATTCAAAAAGATCGTCCTCGCCGACAGCCTGGCTTTTTTTGCGTTGAACGCTCAGAATGCAGAACAGACCACCTCATCGCTCTGGATGTGGGTCCTGCTCATAGCCTTTGCGCTCCGAATCTACCTGGATTTTTCGGGTTACACAGATATCGCGCTCGGCACTGCCCTGCTGATGGGAATCTCCCTGCCCGAAAATTTCGACCGGCCCTATGCCAGGCAGAACATCACCGCGTTCTGGAACAGTTGGCACATCACGTTGGCTCAGTGGTTTCGAAGCTACGTCTTCAATCCGTTTACCCGATTTGCACGAACCCAATATAAATTTCTGCCTGCCTGGTTCATCATCCTGAGCGGGCAGTTGTTGACCATGTCGCTCATCGGCCTCTGGCATGGGATCACATGGAATTTCTTCATCTGGGGTCTGTGGCACGCCCTGGGGCTTTTCTTTCAGAACCGCTGGTCCGAGTGGTCTCGGGCACACCTGCCGGGCGACTCAATATCGCCTCCCCTCCAAACGATTCTCAAAACAAGCAATTGGGCGCTCACATTTATGTTCGTCTGCCTGGGGTGGGTCTGGTTTACCACGCCCACTCCCGAAGTGGCGCTTCATGTTTTTAGCAAGCTCTTTGGCATTTTCGGTTAATGGACAGCTCGCCAGATCTTCAGCGCCGGGCAGAAAAGGCGCAGACAGGGAAAATTGATCTTCCACGCACCCATCGAGGGTGTTCGATAAAGGGCGTCCTGGTCAAAACGGCTTTGCTTTTCCTGATTGCCAACCTGCTGTTTGCCGCCTTTTATCCTGTGGACCTGTTGGGCAAGGTCTCTTTGTATAACCATATCTTTCCAGGGCGAACCCGGCTGCCCTATGGCGACAACCCCGCCAGGGCGTACAACCTAAGCCTCTACAACCTTGAAGCGATGTTTGCGTCACTTGAGATCACCGCTGGAGACAAACCGGATGACGAGTTCCGAGTTGTGCTCATCGGCGACTCTTCTACCTGGGGTTTTCTCCTGCATTCGAATGACACTTTGTCTGCCAGATTGAACGGCTTACAGGCGCGCCATCCCGACGGCCGGAAGATGCGCTTTTTCAACCTGGGCTACCCGGTCATGTCTCTGGCAAAGGATTTGCTGATCCTTTCGCGGGCATTAGAATACGAGCCGGATTTGATCATCTGGCTGGTGACGCTCGAATCGTTCCCGCACGACAAGCAGCTCTTCCCGTCGCTGCTGCAAAATAACCCCAGAGCAATGACAGAGCTTGTTGAAACCTACCAGCTTGATCTGAACCTGGAAGATTACACAGAAAATCAACCCCGTTTCTGGAATCGCACCTTTTTTGGCTCACGCCGGCAGTTAGCCGACCTGTTGCGATTGCAGTACTATGGAGTGCTCTGGGCTGCAACCGGCATCGATCAGGACATCCCTGTAACCTTTACCCCGCGCCAGGAAGATCTGGAGACGGATTACAGCTTTCATGACCTGAAACCGTTTGACCTGAAAGAGACAGATCTGTCATTAGACCTGATCTCGGCCGGTATAAAAATGGCTGCTCCAACGCCGGTTCTGATCATCAACGAGCCGATTTTTATCAGCCAGGGAGCCAACAGCGATATCCGCTACAATTTCTATTACCCGCGCTGGGCCTATGACGGCTACAGGAAGATCATGGCCACTCAAGCCGAACTGGGCAGCTGGCGCTATCGAGATTTTTGGGATCAAATCCCCGGCACGGAGTTCACAAACACCGCCGTACACCTTTCGCCCGGCGGCAGCCAGGCGCTGGCTGAGCTTGTCTTGAAAGCCGTGCTGGAGACGATCCAGCGCCCTGGGAACACAGGATAATCACAACAGCCACAAACGCATATCATCTCCAGATGAGTCTGCAAAACTGGCTTATAATAGCCCGATTGTCACGCATTCTACCGGTCACCGAAACATTTCACTGATGATTCACGATGAAGATAAATATGAAAACACACAACGCCCTCCCATCCAAACGCATCCCCGTCGCCGTGTTAGGCGCAACCGGCGCGGTCGGGCAGCGCTTTATCCAATTATTAGACAACCACCCCTGGTTCGAAGTCGTTGCCCTAACCGGGTCTGATCGCGCCATCGGTCAGAAATATTATGAGACATGTCACTGGATTCTCCCAACCCCGATGCCGGAACGGGTTCGCAATTTGATCGTGACGCCGACCATGCCAGTAGAGATAAATACTCCTTTGGCTTTTTCGGCCTTGCCAACCAACGTGGCTCGCGAGGCAGAGCCATTGTACGCTCAAAGCGGGACTGTCGTATGTTCGAACGCATCGGCGTACAGACAAGAGCCAGACGTCCCTCTGATGTTGCCCGAGGTAAACCCGGATCACACAAAACTTGTGAGCAAACAGCAAAAAGACCGAAACTGGCCGGGGTTTATCGTTACAAACCCTAATTGCACAAACACGGGGATTACGATTGCGCTTAAACCGTTATATGATCAGTTCGGTATTAAGCGAATGTTTATTGTCTCCATGCAAGCCGTTTCAGGAGCGGGTTATCCTGGCGTTCCATCCATAGACATGCTCGGAAATGTCGTTCCCTTCATCCAAGATGAAGAAGCAAAGATGGAATGGGAAACCCGGAAGATGTTAGGCGCCTATCAAGACGAACAGATCGCGCTCGCAGAATTCAATATCTCAGCCCATGCAAATCGAGTGCCGGTGCCGGAAGGGCACATGGTTTGTCTGAGCGTCGAATTACAGCGGGAAGGAAGCATCGACGACATCGCCCAGGCCATGACCAGCTATTCAGCGCCGGTTATCAGCCGAGACTTGCCATCTTCTCCAGAAATGGTGATCCAACTGAGGAGCGAACCCGATCGGCCCCAACCCAAAATGGATGTTATGACTGGCAATGGAATGACTACCGTGGTAGGACGCCTGCGCAAAGACCCTGTGTTTGATTACAAAATGGTGATACTCTCTCACAACACAATCCGCGGCGCCGCCGGAGGTTCGATATACAATGCAGAATTGCTGGTGAAACAGAACCTCCTCCCGCAGTGATTGTTCTACAATATTTTTCATGAAATCAATCCTGTTTGCCATCACGATCATCGCTGCCATTTGCGCGGCCGGGTGCAGTCCTGCCCAATCAGCGGCTTTGAGCTATACCCAGGAGGCAGCCCTGGAAAGCCAGCCGGCGCCCGCCTCAACCACCCCTGCCCGGCCCGTCTCGACCGGCACGCCCACACCGCAAAATACACCAGCCCCTGTTGCTTCGACCACAGTTGAGACAAGCACAACGGAAACAGCACCTAAAAATCAATCAACCCCTAAAACGACTATGCGCAACACGCTGGTCCCAAGCCTGACACCCCTGCGATCCCCAACAGGCGCAGCTGACCTGGGCCCAGACGATTGGGAAGAGTTGCCGGTCATCCCTGCGATCGACGATGAGGTGCTCAAGATCTACGCGCGCGGCCTCGAGGCCGGCAACAACCCCCAGGCTTTCTCCAAGATCGGCGATTGTGGCAGCACCCCCGCCTGGTTTCTGGGTGATTTCGATCGCGGGGCGCGTTTTTATCGCCTGGGGGAGTTCGAATATCTCGAGGACGTTATTCACTATTTCCAGGGATCGTTCGACCGCACCAGCCTCGCAGCAAGATCCGGCTTCAACGCATCCGCCCTGTTCGTCCCATTGTGGGCCGACCGTGAATTCTGCAAATCTGATGAAACGCCCCTGGCATGTGAATACCGGGTCCACAAACCCATCGCATCGTTCATCATGCTCGGCTCGAACGATGTCTGGCGCCCGGATGAATTCGAGCCACAGATGCGAAAAATCATCGAGTTCTCGATCGATCAAGGGGTGATCCCGATCCTGGCTACAAAAGCCGATAACCAGGAAAAGGACGGCAGCATCAACGCCACCATCGCCCGGTTAGCTCAGGAATACAAAGTGCCGCTGTGGAACTATTGGAAAGCTGTGAACGGGTTGCCCAATGGGGGGCTTCAGGAGGACGGCGTTCACCTCACCTGGGGAGCGAATCATTTCGACGACCCCGGCGCCATGAGCAACGCCTGGCCGGTCCGCAATCTCACCGCGCTGCAAGTCTTATATCAATTGTGGCAGAAGGTGAATTTACACCAGTAGCTTTTTCAAATAGGGGGGATCAGGCAAAGCCCCGATTAACCCTCGGGCAATGGAAGTGGATGCCAGACCGGATCGAACGCCATCGTTTGCTCGCTTGTAAGTTGGTGGATGCTGATACCGGTGGTCGTGATCAAATAGATGTTGTGTTTTCCGCCCGGATCCCAACCTTCAAAGGCAATCCAATAGCCATCTGGCGACATGACGGCGTCTCGCATCGGTCGTTTTTCCTTACCAATCTGATATTCAACATAATCATCCAGATTGAACGGGGCGATGACGACCCGCGGCACGCCGCCCACGGCTATGTACTGGGTAATCAAGACTTCTTTGCCATTGGGCGACCAGGAAGGGAGAGAATCTAACAGGCTGGGCGTATGGGTGAATTGAGACTTGTTCCCCCCTTCTGCATCCATCACCCAAATATCTTTTTTTGAACTTCGTTCAGCAACATACAGGATCTGCTTCCCATCTGGAGACCAAGCTGGCTGGGCGTCCAGTGAGAATTTCTCCGAAAGAGCTTTCACGGTGTTATCTTCCAGATTCAACCGGTAAATTTGGGGGCGATTGCTATTTCTCAGAGAAGTGAACGCAATAGATTTGCCATCAGGCGACCAGGCAGGATCGTAATCACCGCCAACCATTGTCGGCAAGGGGAGCAGCCCCGACCCATCCAGGTTGATAATATAGAGCGAAGAGCCAGGGTAGTAATCGCTGTTACTGTCGCAAGGAGAGGTAAAGACGATTCGTTTCCCATCAGGTGAAAAATCCGGCTGGCAGGCGCCCTCAGGAATGTCTGTAATTTGATGCCGGTTGGTTCCGTCCGATTGGATCATGAAGATTTGAGGAACGCCGCGGATATTGGATGCGTACGCGACCAGGCCATTTCCACCGCCAACCGAGGTCGGAAGCGCGGTGGGCGTCTGGCTGGGACGAAAGGGAGCAAGCGTTCGAGTCGGCGCCGGCGTGCTGGGAGTATGCGTAGCTGTTTCTAACAGGGCGATGATCGCCGTTGTCGGGCTTACCGGCAGGGTTCGAGTGGGCTCAAGCGTGGATGTCGGTGTGGGTTCGCCCCCCGGGTTCAAAACTGCCGCCTGGACCGGGGACAGCGTCGATGCTGCCGGGACGATCTGCTGCATCACCTGTGCCACAATACCCGGATCCTGCCGGTAAAGAACCGTCCCAACGCCAACCAGTGCAATGAGCAGCGAAGAAAAAACCAAACAGCCCGTTTTTCGGGGGCGCTTTCTTGGGCGGGTCACGGGGCGCTTTCTAGGCTGCGCGGCGGGCTCCTCGTCGTGCATCTCTTGAGACGCAAAGAGCATGCTGGGCTTCGAGGGAATCTTCTTCAAGGCCGCTGACACGCCAGAGCCTGCGCCGGTCTGAAAAGGCGCCAAGACCGGCGGCGGCGCGACGTGATAACCACCGTTCCTCTGCTTTGTCCCAGCCCCAGATTCGAGCAAAGCCTGTTTGAACAATTCGGGGGTTTGAAAGCGGTCTTCTGGTTGGAGCTCGAGCGCTTTCTCAATCACCGCGGCCACCTTTTTGGATACTTTGGGGTTGTAATCGCGAATGGGCGTCAGGGTGGTCTGGTTCATGGCGCGCGCCAGAGAATCCTCGGGGGTCACGCCCGTCAAAGCCGCATACAGAGTTGCGCCTAAAGAGAAAATGTCCGTGCGCATATCGGTGCGGGCTGTCCCATATTGCTCCGGCGGAGAGAATCCGGGCGTCATGGCGCGCGCGCCCGTCGTCGTCAACTGCGATCCCTGGATCGTTTTTGCCAACCCGAAGTCAACCAGATAGATCTGCCCCTGTGGGGTGATCTTGACATTACCGGGCTTGATATCCCGGTGGATCACTTGTGGCTCACGCGCGCTCAGGTACATCAGCGCGTCGCAGATCGCAGCGCCGATGGTCACCACTTCATCTTCGGGTATCGTGCCTACCCGCTCCATCCGCTGGCGCAGGTCTTCGCCCTCGATATAATCCATCACGAGATATTGGCCCTGGCCCTCGATCATGAAATGATCGGTGACGCGCGGCAAGCTGGGATGCCTCAGCATCGCCAGGATGGTCGCCTCGCGCCGGAACTGGCGCGAATATTCGTCCGTCGTGAAAAGATTGTCCTTTACGGCGACGTCGATATCCAGGTTCTCGTCTGTAGCACGGTAAATAGACCCCATCCCCCCCTGACCGAGGACTTCAACAATCCGATAGCGGCCATTCAGCAGCGTTCCAGGTTCAAGGATCATCTTGGGACCCTTTTCTACGCTGTCCAACTGCCAGCCTGACCCAAAGCTCAGCCATGATCACTTTCTCATGTGTGATCAAATATCGAGGTTTCGCACCTCGTGGGCGTGGGTTTGGATAAAACGTTTTCGAGGCGGAACTTCCGCTCCCATCAGCATGTCAAAAGTCCGATCTGCTTCGGCGGCGTCGTCTACGGTGACCTGCAACAAGGTGCGCTTGGCAGGGTCCATCGTGGTTTCCCACAATTGTTCCGCGTTCATTTCGCCCAGGCCTTTATAGCGCTGAAGAGTGACTTTACTCGGGTCCAGCCCCAACTCTTTGAAGGCTCGCTCTTTTTCTGCGTCCGAGTAAAGATAACGCGCCTGGTTCTTATTCGACAGGCGGTAGAGCGGCGGTTGGGCGATGTACAGGTGACCCTCTTCGATCAGCGATTGCATGTAGCGGAAGAAGAAAGTCAACAGCAGCGTGCGAATGTGGCTGCCATCCACATCCGCATCGGTCATGATGATCACCCTGCCATAGCGCAGCCCCGACAGGTCGAAGCTCTCGCCAATGCCTGTTCCCAAAGCGGAAATGAGCGCTTTGACTTCGTTGTTCGCAAGGATTTTATCCAGCCGGGCGCGCTCGGTGTTGAGTATCTTTCCGCGCAGCGGCAGGATCGCCTGGAAGTGCCGGTCACGGCCTTGCTTTGCGCTTCCGCCCGCAGAATCTCCTTCGACGATAAAAAGCTCCGTCTTTTGCGGATCTCGTTCGGAGCAATCCGCCAGTTTTCCTGGCAGAGTCAGGCTTTCAAGGGCGGATTTGCGAATAACGAGATCGCGCGCTTTGCGGGCAGCGTCGCGGGCGCGGGCGGAAGTGAGGCATTTCGAAATGATCGCCTTGCTCGCAGAGGGGTTCTCTTCTAAAAAGGAGCTGAAAGCCTCGCCGATGACCTGCTGAGCGAGCGTCTGAACTTCAGGGTTCATCAGCTTTACTTTGGTCTGGCTCTCGAATTGAGGATCGGGATGTTTTACACTGATAATTGCCGTGAGCCCTTCACGCGTATCATCACCGGAGAAATTGGGGTCTGCGTCTTTCAACAATCCGGCGCGGCGCGCATAATCGTTGATAGTGCGCGTGAGCGCCGAGCGCAACCCGGTCAGGTGCGTTCCCCCGTCAATGGTGTTGATCGTATTTGCAAAGGCATACACCGATTCGGAATATGCGTCCGTGTATTGAATTGCCGCGTCAATAGTGATGCCTTCGATCTCCTTCTCCACGTGCATCACCGGATGCAGCACCTGGCGATTGCGGTTGAGATACCGGACAAAGGAGGTGATACCGCCTTCGAAATAAAACGTCATCTCCTTATCGGCGCGCTCGTCTTTGAGCAGAATGGTCACGCCTTTTGTGACAAACGCCATCTCACGCAGCCGCTGCACCAGAGTATCAAAGCGGTAGTCGAGGTCCCCTTTGAAGATTTCTGGGTCATACTTGAATGTAGTCTTTGTGCCGCTGTGATTTGGAGCAGCTTTTCCGATCACCTTCACCGGGGCGACGGGATAGCCGCGCTCGTAACGCTGAAAATGTACCTGCCCGTCCCTTCGTACTTCCACTTCGCACCAGGCGGAGAGCGCGTTGACAGCAGACACACCAACGCCATGCAGACCACCGGAGACTTTATAGCTGCCTCCGCTAAATTTGCCGCCGGCATGCAAGGTGGTCATGACCACTTCCAGAGCCGGTTTCTTCATTTGCGGATGGATATCAACCGGTATGCCGCGGCCATTATCCTGCACCGTAACGCTGCTATCTTTATGTATCAGGACTTCGATCCGATCGCAAGTGCCTGCCAGGGCTTCATCGATCGAATTGTCTACAACCTCGTAGATCAGGTGGTGCAGCGCTTTGATGTCCGTCCCCCCGACATACATACCCGGACGGCGGCGCACGGCTTCCAGGCCCTCCAACACCTGAATATCTTTTGCTTCGTAAGTAAACGAATTCTCCTTAACCAAAATTCCTCCACGCACTAAAACGTCAAGCCTGGACCAATTCTTTCTTCCGAACGATTTCCCTCAGCCAACGATCTGCGTCATGATAATAAACAAACGTCCCCGCCAGCAAAGCCGCAGTGACAAATGCGTGCCCGGCGATGCCCACCAGTAACAACCACGAATTATCCTGCGGTATGTTCCACAGGATATCTAAACCCTGGCTCAATACAACGATGGCCAGGATGAGTAAAGTTGTGGTTGTGAAGGTCGCGCGGCTCAACCGGACTCCTTGCAGGATGGATTCCCACATCGACCGTTGGTACGCAAATATGCCGTGTGGAGAAAAAAACAGCGGAACCAGGACCCAAACGGCCAACCCGCCAAAAAGAAGGGCGATTACTAATGAGAACTGTCCAAGGCCAATGCCAAGCAGAAGCAGGAATGTCGCCATACAGCTAAAGGGAAGCAAGAACATCGCCAGCAAAATATTCCAGAAGAGCGTGAGCAGTAAAACCTGGCCAAAATTGCGCGGCCAGTTGCGAAGCGTTTGCACGAAATTCAACCGCCCGTTTACAGAAGCCTGGGCTACCAACGAAAAATAAAAGACGCCCACGGCTATGCCAACCAGCGCAATGCCAAGCCACAGTAAAGCTGCGTCCAATAGAGAACGGACATCCCAGTCAACAGGCAGATAGATGGGCGTTTCAATAGGAGCGCGCCGGGCGAGCAGGCTCGGGATGCCAATTGGAAATGTTCGCAGCAAGCTCAACATGTTTAGCTGCGTCAATCCCTGCCTGAGCATATCAAGCGTCCCCTCGCTCTGCATCTCGGGGAACGATTCAGCTTGTTCGATCAATGGCTTGAAAGCCGTCGTCAGCCGGATCTGTGGGCCAAACCAGAGCAGTAAATCGAAAAACACCGAGAAGATGATCAGCCCGATGTGGTTGCTGACAACATCAAAACCAGCCATCAGAGACTTAATCAGGCTGGGCGGAGAACTAATCACTTTCAAATGGGTCGATTCCATACTCTATACTGAAAATTTTACCACAGGGCCTGAATTATTCACCCTTCAGTACTATTAGGCGCTCTTGTAAAAGCAGCGCGTGGAAATTATCATTTTTTCCTGCCGCAAGGTAGCGTCACAGATCTGCTGCGCCGGTCTGGTCGTGGTTCGGCGCGGCTGCCGCCGTTGCCAAGTTCAGCAGGAAACCACCTTGACCATGACGCGCCTTACCGGTAAAATCACTTGATCTAACCGCCCGGGGTAGTTAAAAATCGCCGAAGCCCGTTGCATTTTCCTGTTAATTCTCCCATGCGTTCGGGAGCAACTAAACAAAATTCCAAAAAAGGAGAGAGAAGATGTCTAAGAAATTGTTTGCAGTTCTGTCACTTCTGATCGTCGCCAGCCTGGTCCTATCTGCCTGCGGCGGCGGAGCCAAAGAAAGCGGCACGGTGAAAATCGGGCTGCTGGCGCCTCTGAGCGGCCAGGTTCCCACCTTCGGCCTATCGAACCGGGAAGGGGCAGAGTTGGCCGTCAAGGAGTGGAACGAGAAGGGCGGCGTTTTGGGCAAGAAGATCGAGTTGATCGTCGCCGACAGCCAGTGTGCGCCCGACCCGGCAGTGAACGCCGCCAACAAATTGATCGACCAGGACGGCGTGAGACTCATTGTTGGCGAAACATGCTCGAGCGCTTCCATCCCGGTCGCAGAGATTGTCAACCAGAAGAAAGTCCTCCAGATCAGCCCCACCTCGACCAACCCGTTGGTCACCGTTGACGACAACGGCGTGACCAGGCCGTACACCTTCCGCGCCTGCTTCATCGACCCGTTCCAGGGGCTGGTCATGGCAAAATTCGCCTCCAACAAGGGCTACAAGACCGCCTTCGTCATGTTCGACCAGGGCAACGACTACGTGCGCGGCCTCGCAGAAGCCTTCGAAAAGGCCTTCACCGAACTGGGCGGGACGGTCGTGGGCAAGGAATCGTATACCTCCACCGACACCGACTTTTCAGCCATCCTGACCAAGGTAGCCGAGAGCAAGGCCGAAGTGCTCTTCCTGCCAGACTATTACAACATTGTTAACCTGGTGGGCGCCCAGGCGAAAGACAAGGGCGTCACGGCAGTGATGATGGGCGGCGACGGTTGGGACTCCTCCGACCTGGACGTCAAGGCCGCCGACGGCGGTTTCTTTGCCAACCACTACTACCCCGGCGACACCCGCCCGATCGTCCAGCAGTGGCTCAAGGCTTATGGCGCGGCGTACAAAGACGCCCAGGGCAACCCCAAAGTGCCCGACACGCTGGGCACCCTCGCCTACGACGCGGTCAACCTGCTCATCGCAGCCATCGAGAAGGCTGGCTCCGATGATCCAACCAAAGTCGCCGAAGCCTTGAAGAACATCAAATGGGAAGCCGTGTCCGGCACCATCACCTTTGACGACCAACACAACCCGATCAAATCCGCCGCGGTGATCGGCGTTGCAAACGGGACCAAGGCATTCGTCGAATCGGTTACGCCATAATCGACAGCAGCAACAGCAACAGGAGGGGCGGTCTTGCCAGCCGCCCCTTTTTTCATTAATAGGTTCCAGCGACCGCAAGTCCCCCACTAAATATCCCTCGCATCCCGGATCACCAAACTAATTGGGTACAGCAGCAAAAAATCGCGTTGAAAAAGCAAAAAAAGTCCTTGACCGCAAGGCATCTTGCCATTAAAATCTTTAATCGGTAGATCAGGTTGTGTGAAGTCGCCAAAGGAGCCTGTTACTATCACCCAATTCTTGCCGCTTATTAACGAGCGAATCTGACAATATTGAATAGATGAGAGGAGGTGTTCGCTTATAAAGATAATGCGAATATGAACTCCAGATATGTTTGTAATCCCCGATGCATTCGGGAGTCTTGAATCACAATTATCCAAAGGAGAGAGAAGATGTCTAAGAGACTGTTTGTGGTTCTGTCACTTCTGGTCGTTGCAAGCCTGATCCTGCCAGCCTGCGCGAGCGGCGGCAAAGGGGGAGGCACGATTAAAATCGGTTTGCTAGCGCCGTTGAGCGGCCAGGTTCCCACCTTCGGTCTATCAAACAAAGAGGGCGCCGAGCTGGCGGTCAAGGAGTGGAACGAAAAGGGCGGCGTTTTGGGCAAGAAGATCGAGTTGATCATCGCCGACAGTCAGTGCTCGCCTGATCCGGCGGTGAACGCCGCCAACAAATTGATCGACCAGGACGGCGTGAGACTCATCGTTGGCGAAACATGCTCGAGCGCCTCCATCCCCGTAGCAGAGATTGTCAATCAGAAGAAAGTCCTCCAGATCAGCCCAACCTCAACCAATTATAGCGTCACAGTTGACGCAAACGGTGTGACCAGGCCGTTCACCTTCCGCGCCTGCTTCATCGACCCGTTCCAGGGCCTGGTCATGGCAAAATTCGCTACCGGCAAGGGCTACAAGACTGCCTTCATCATGTTCGATCAGGGCAACGACTATGTGCGCGGCCTGGCGGAAGCCTTCGAAAAGGCCTTCACCGAGCTCGGCGGGACGGTCGTGGGCAAGGAATCGTACACCTCCAGCGACACCGACTTTTCAGCCATCCTGACCAAGGTGGCCGAGAGCAATGCCGAAGTGCTCTACCTGCCAGACTACTACAACATCGTCAACCTGGTAGGCGCCCAGGCGAAAGACAAGGGCGTCACCGCGGTGATGATGGGCGGCGACGGTTGGGACTCCTCCGACCTGGACGTCAAAGCAGCTGATGGTGGTTTCTACTCCAATCACTACGACCCGGGCGACACCCGCCCGATCGTCCAGCAGTGGCTGAAGGCATACGGCGCGGCGTACAAAGACGCCCAGGGCAACCCCAAAGTGCCTGACGCGCTGGCCACCCTGGCCTACGATGCCACAAATCTGCTCATCGCAGCCGTTGAGAAAGCCGGCACAGAAGATCCAACCAAGGTTGCCGAAGCGATGGCAGCCATCAAGTGGGAAGCTGTATCCGGCACGATCACCTTCGACGCTCAGCACAACCCGATCAAATCCGCCGCGGTGATCGGCGTTGCAAACGGGAAAAAGGCGTTCGTCGAATCGGTTGCGCCATAATCTTCTCCCATCAACTGAATAGGAAAGGGGCGGCCCTGCGGGACCGCCCCCCATAGCGGCGCCCGGCAGGCAGCCGCAGCCGCAAAAAAACTTGCAGCAACCTCTCTTTCACACATTCTCATCCTGTTCGCCCATTCCTCCAACAACCACGGCGATAAATCCGCCTGTTAAATCCTTGACCATTAAGCGCCTTACCAGTAGAATAATTCGATAAGGGAGATCAGGTAGTTTGAAGTCGCCGAGGAGCTTGCTGCGATCACCTGGACCTCAAGGCTCACCCAAGAGCAAGTCCTAAATATAATAAAGGCGAGAGGAGGTGCTCATTTTCTAGACGAATGCGCAAAGATGGACTCCGGATGAGTATTAAATTCCCAGTCGTTTTGGGAGCGGCAAAACAGAATTTCACATTAAGGAGAGAAGAGGATGTCTAAAAGATTGTTTGCGGTTCTGTCACTTCTGATCGTTGCAAGCCTGATCCTGCCAGCCTGCGCCACGGGCGGCGCCAAGGAAAGCGGCACGGTAAAAATCGGGCTGCTGGCGCCTCTGAGCGGTCAGGTCCCTACGTTTGGCGAATCAGTTCGAAATGGCACTGAACTCGCCGTCAAAGAATGGAACGAAAAGGGCGGCGTTTTGGGCAAGAAGATCGATCTGATCGTCGCTGACAGCCAGTGCTCGCCCGACCCAGCGGTGAACGCCGCTAACAAATTGATCGACCAGGACGGCGTGAAATTCATCATCGGCGAAGTGTGCTCGAGTGCCTCCATCCCCGTAGCAGAAATTACTAACCCCAAGAAAATCCTTCAAATCAGCCCCACCTCGACCAGCGCACTCGTCACCGTTGACGCAAACGGCGTGACCAGACCGTTCACATTCCGCGCCTGCTTCATCGACCCGTTCCAGGGCCTGGTCATGGCAAAATTCGCTACCGGCAAGGGCTACAAGACCGCCTTTGTTATGTTCGACCAGGGCAACGACTACGTGCGCGGCCTGGCGGAAGCCTTCGAAAAATCCTTCTCCGAGCTCGGCGGGACGATTGTGGGCAAGGAATCATACACCTCCACCGACACCGACTTCTCTGCCATCCTGACCAAGGTGGCTGAGAGCAAAGCCGAAGTGCTCTACCTGCCAGATTACTATAACATCGTCAACCTGGTGGGCGCTCAGGCGAAAGACAAGGGCGTCACTGCGGTGATGATGGGCGGCGACGGTTGGGACTCCTCCGACCTGGACGTCAATGCAGCTGATGGTGGTTTCTACTCCAATCACTACGACCCGGGCGACACCCGCCCGATCGTTCAGGAATGGCTGAAGACCTTTGGCGCAGCGTACAAAGACGCCCAGGGCAATCCCAAAGTGCCCGACGCGTTTGGTACTCTGGCCTACGACGCGGCAAACCTGCTCTTCGCAGCCATCGAAAAGGCTGGCACAATTGATGATACAACCAAGGTTGCTGAAGCGATGGCAGCCATCAAGTGGGAGGCTGTATCCGGCACCATCACCTTTGACGCCCAGCACAACCCGATCAAATCTGCCGCGGTGATCGGCGTTGCAAATGGAAAAAAGAATTTCGTCGAATCGGTTGCACCATAATAGATAGTTCAGTCAGGGGCGGTCTGTATGACCGCCCCTGATTAACCAGTTCCGTCATTTAACCCTTTATCCCCGGAGTGATGCATGAATGCGTCTGCAGCACAAAAGAACACATTTGTCGAGACGATAATCCGGAGAGGCCTGCTGGGGAAAGGCTTTCTTGTCGCGCTGGCATTACTTGCGATTTGGAAGCTGGTCATCTCGTTCATGGCTGGTCCTTCTGTGTTCGTCCAACAAGTGGTCAATGGCTTGCAATTGGGTTTTGTCTATGCGCTGATTGCGCTTGGATATACCATGGTGTATGGCATCGTCCGCCTGATCAACTTTGCGCACGGCGATGTTTTCATGGTTGGAGCATTTTCAAGCTATTTCGCCATCGCCCGATGGAATTTGAACGAATGGCCTTCCAAAGTCATTCCCTCCCTGCCGGGCTGGTTCAGTAATGCTCTCGGGGTTATCACAGTCATCCTTCTTTCTATGGTCACCTGCGCATTCCTGGCTTTCGTGATAGAGCGGGTTGCCTATAAGCCTCTCCGCGATGCCCCGCGTATTTCCGCCCTGATCACCGCGATCGGCGTTTCGTTCTTCCTTGAATACTTCGGAGCGCTGCCATTCGTGTTCACCTCAAACTTTGTGACCTACGAACGGCCCATCAGCGTGATTAACTGGGTGATCTCGACTTCCGGCATTTACATGCTCCAAGCCGGCGAAAAGCCGCCAGACAACACGATCATTTTCTCCAACATCTCGTTGTTAATTATTATCATTTCCTTGCTATTGTTATTCTTCTTGAATTACCTGGTTCAACGCACGCGAATTGGCAAAGCCATGCGCGCCGCTGCATACGACAAACCCACCGCACGCCTGATGGGCATCAACGTAGACGGAATTATCTCGGTGACTTTTGCCGTCGGGGCATCCCTGGCCGGCGCTGCTGGCGTGCTGTATGCCACGGCCTTCCCGCAAGTTTATTTTGTGATGGGCATCATCCCGGGCTTGAAAGCTTTTGTAGCCGCCGTGCTGGGAGGGATTGGCTCCATTCCAGGAGCTTTAGTAGGCTCTTTGATCATCGGCGAGGCGGAGGTGCTGAGCGCGGCGTACATATCCACCCCAATGCGCGATGCCGTTGCGTTTAGTATCCTGGTGCTCGTATTGCTAATTCGACCCACCGGTTTGTTCGGCGAACCCAGCCGAGAAAAGGCGTAATCCCATGTTGAAGAAAATGCCACGTCAAAACCTGATTTTCTTCGGTGCGGTTTTTTTGATTTTCATTGTCGTCCAGCTGGCGATCAGCTTGCACATGCTCAACGACTTCTGGAATACGATCCTGCGCATCGGCGCGGTGATGGCGATCGTCAGCCTGGGTCTGAACTTGATCTACGGTTTCAACGGGCAGTTCTCGCTCGGTCAATGGGGGTTCTATGCCATCGGCGCCTACACCGCCGCCGATATCACCTATCGCTGGGTCAATGAACAAAGCTCGCTCGGCCTGACGGTCG
>JADYYC010000014.1 GCA_020853835.1 Anaerolineales bacterium | reverse complement strand
TCCTGCAGCAGGCTGCGCAGCCCCTGGCCAAAGAGCGCATGGCTGGAAGCGATCAAAACTCGACGATTTCTGTGCGGGTCTGGCGCGTGCATTGAGCAATCAGCCTCGAAAATTGCGGGTCATCCACCTTCAAATTTACCAAACACGGTCGAAATTGTCATCAACCAGGGTCTGTAAAAGCAGGGCTATTTCCGATAATCCAGACGGGTGATTTTGTGATCACCCGCCGGAGGGGATAATTGGAAGTGAAATGTTCTTGCGAGGTGGTATTTTTGCGATGAGATTGTTGCGAGGGCGGATTTAAGCCCTCACCCCGGCCCTCTCCCGCAAGCGGGAGAGGGGGCGCTGTTTCGTCATTTCGATAATTGTAGCCATCAAGTCATTTCGACGCGTGTCAGGCCCTCAAGACTTCCGAAGTCTGCGAGACTTCGGAAGTCTTGTAAACTCGATCCGTGTGAATCTGTGGAAATCCGTGTCCAAAAGAGGAGTTTCGACGCGCTCACCCTCACCCCTCCCCCCTCTCCCCTTGGGAGAGGGCCGGGGTGAGGGCCACCACCTCTTCGACGAGCGAAGCGAGGAGAAATCTTGGGCATCGTTATCCAAGATTTCTCGCTGCGCTCGAAATGACAAGAGAGAGATGCCCGAAACGACTAAAGCAGAAGCGGGGGAGTGTGACTAAACTGCGGGGAGGTTGCGGCGGATGACCGGGTACATTTCCAGGGCGCGCGCCGCCCCCTGGGCCGTGCACATCATGGGGTTGTCCACCCGGTAGGCGGGGATGCCCAGCTCTTTGGTCATGAGCTTGTCGATGCCGCGCAACATCGCCCCGCCGCCGGTCAGCGCCACGCCGCGGTCGATGATGTCCGAAACCAGTTCGGGGGGCGTCTTTTCGAGCACGCGCCGGGCGGTGTCGATGATGTTGCCCAGCGGCTCGCGCAGCGCTTCGACGATCTCGCCGGTGGTGAGCGAGGCCGGGCGCGGCAGCCCGTTTACCTGGTCCTGCCCCTGGATCTCAATCGATTGTTCTTCTTCCTGCGGGACGGCCGCGCCGATGCGGATCTTGACCTGCTCGGCGGTGAGTTGGCCGATGATCAGCCCGTATTTCTTGCGCACATAGCCGACGATTGCTTCATCCAGCGACATGCCCCCGGCGCGCAGCGTCTCAGCCGAAACGATGCCATACATCGCCATAACCGCCGCCTGGGTCGACCCCCCTCCAAGGCAGATCAGCATGTTCCCCGAGGGCGTGCCGATCGGCAGGTCTACGCCCAGCGCAGCCGCCAGGGGCTGCTGGACGAGATAAGCCTCGCGCCCGCCCGCCTGGAGGGTTGCCTCGTGCACCGCCCGGCTCTCGACGCTCGTCACGCCGTAAGGCACGGTGACCATGACCCGCGGCCCGAAGATGCGCAGCGGGCCGGTCAGCTTTTTAAGCAGCGCGGCGAGCATGTACTCGGTCACTTCGTAGTCGGCGATGACCCCGTTTTCCAGCGGGCGCGTGACCTCGAGCGATTCTGGCACCTTGCCGAGCATGTTCTGAGCCTCCTGACCCCAGGCGACCATCTTCTGCTCGTCGATGACAATCGCCGCGACGGTAGGCTCCTGGAGGACGACTTCATTCCCCTCCGCAACGCGAATGAAGAAGGTGCCCAGGTCAATCCCCAGCTCTCTTGAAAACAGAGCCATTGGCGGTGTTTGCGCTCCTTATTCCGTGCCGGGTTCCCGCCCCGATATGCGCAAGGGCTGCTGGGTCCGCCCGAAGCGGCGGGCGGCTTCCAGGCGCAGGGTCGATCGTTTGAGCGCGGCCTCCATTTTTAGATAGACGTCGGAATCGGGCGGGGGTCCTTGCGCCAGCAGCTCCTCGGCGCGCCGGCGAGCGGCTTCGGCGCGGTTGACATCGATCTCGCGCACGTTCTCCGCCGCGTCAGCCAGCACGGTGATCAGATCCGGCTGAACCTCGATGATCCCGCCCGCCACCGCGAAATTCTCTTCCTGACCCTCGCGGCGCACGGTCAAAATCCCGAAGTGCAAAGTCGAAAGCAACGGCGCGTGGTTGGGCAGGATGCCCATCTGGCCTAATTCACCCGGCACAATCACGATATCCGCATCGCCTTCGAAAACCATGCGATCTTGAGAGACGATCTCGCAGCGTATTGGCATCGATCTATCCTTTCAATGCAAGCCAGCGGCGCCTCAGGCGGACTGCGCCATGCGCTCGGCCTGCTCCACGGCTTCCTCGATGGGGCCTACCATCATAAAGGCGCTCTCGGGGAGGTCATCATGCTTGCCGTCCAGTATCTCGCGGAAGCCGCGCACCGTATCCCACAGCGAAACGTAACGCCCCTCGCGCCCGGTGAACTGCTGGGCGACGAAGAAAGGTTGGGAGAAAAACCGCTCGATCTTACGGGCGCGCGAGACGACCAGCTTGTCGTCCTCGCCCAATTCGTCCACGCCGAGGATGGCGATGATATCCTGCAGGTCTTTGTAACGCTGTAACACCTGCTGCACTTCGCGGGCGGTGTTGTAATGGTCTTCGCCCACGATATTGGGGTCGAGGATGCGTGAAGTGGAAGCCAGCGGGTCCACGGCGGGGTAAATGCCTTTTTCGGAGATCGAGCGCTCCAGGGCGATCGTGGCGTCCAGGTGGGTGAAGGTCGCCACCGGCGCGGGGTCGGAATAATCGTCCGCCGGGACGTAGACCGCCTGCATCGAGGTGATCGATCCGCTGTGGGTCGAGGTGATGCGCTCCTGCAGCTCGCCCATCTCGGTCGCCAGGGTGGGCTGGTAGCCGACTGCGGAAGGCATGCGCCCGAGCAGCGCCGAGACCTCCGAGCCAGACATCGAGAACCGGAAGATGTTATCGATGAACAGCAGCACGTCCTGGCCCTGGTCGCGGAAATATTCAGCCATCGAAAGCGCCGAGAGCGCCACGCGCAGGCGGACGCCGGAGGGCTCGTTCATCTGGCCGAAAACCATGACGGTGTCTTTGATCACGCCCGATTCGACCATCTCGCGATAAAGCTGGGTGCCCTCACGGGTGCGCTCGCCGACGCCGGCAAACACGGAATTGCCCTGGTGCTCGATGGCGATCGAGCGGATCAACTCCTGGATGATCACGGTCTTGCCCACGCCCGCGCCGCCGAAGATGCCCGTCTTGCCTCCTTTGGTGAAGGGGGCGATCAGGTCGATCACTTTGACGCCGGTCTCGAAGACCTCGACGCGCGTGGTCTGGTCGGCAAACGGCGGAGCCGGGCGGTGGATGGGGTAGCGCAGGTCGGCTTTCACTTCGCCCTTGCCGTCGATCGGCTCGCCCAACACGTTGAACACCCGCCCCAGGGTGGCCGCGCCAACCGGCACGGTGATCGCCCGCCCGGTCGTATAGGCCGGCACGCCGCGCTGCAACCCATCGGTCGCGTCCATCGCCACCGTGCGCACCCAGTTGTTGCCCAGGTGTTTCTGAACTTCCAGGATCAACGGGCGCGCCTCGCTGCGCGGGACCTCGATCGCCTCATAAATCTCGGGCAGTTGCTCGGCTGGAAACTCGACATCCACCACACCGCCAAGAACCTGGACCACACTTCCTTTCGCTCTTGCCATTATCGCCTCCGTAAACGCTTGAAGCTGGTTATTTCGCCTGCATCAGGGCTTCTGCTCCGCCCGCGATATCCAGGATTTCGTTCGTGATCGCCTGCTGGCGCGCCTTGTTGTACTCGAGCTGGAGCGCGCCCGCCAGAGAAGTCGCGCTGTCGGTGGCGTTCTTCATCGCCACCATGCGCGAAGCATGTTCGCTCGCCAGCGATTCCATGATCGCCTGGTACACCTGGAGCGACGTAAAGCGCGGGATGATCTCATCCAGGATCTGCTCCTGGCCCGGCTCGTAGATATAGGTCGCCGCAGGGCCGCTGGGGGCAGCGGTTGTGTCCATCACCCGGCCGCCCTCCGCTTCCACTTCAAGCGGCAGCAGCTTTTTCACCAGCGGGACCTGATGGACCAGATTGATAAAATTGGTGTAGACGAGGTAGACCTCGTCCACCCTCCCGTTCAGAAAATCGTCCACCGCCAGGCGCCCGATCGCCGACACGTCGGCGTAGCTGGGGGCGGCGGGCAGGTTGCTGAACTCGGCCACGATCGTCTGCCGGCGGCGGATCATGAGGTCGCGCCCCTTCCGCCCCACCGTGATGTACTCCACGGGCGCTTCCGAGTCCCTGAACGTCTGCAGCACAAACCGCACGATGTTGGTGTTGTAAGCGCCCGCCAGGCCGCGGTCGCCCGTGAGCAGCACCACCAGGATCTTGTTGATCCGGTCGCGCCGGGTGAGCAATGGATGAAGGGTCTCGCGCCCCGGCTGCATCGCGATGTGTGTGAGCACCTGCCAGGCTTTCGTGGCATAGGGGCGCGTCTCCATCAGCGCCTGCATCGATTTGCGCACCTTGCTCGCGCTGACCGCCTGCAGGGCGCGGGTCACCTGGGCGATGTTTTTGACGCTGCGGATGCGCAGGCGTACTTCTCGAGAGCTTGCCATGAATCGTCTCCTCGACCTTTGTCATCCAACCCGCCGGGTAGGGGCAGGCTGGATGCAGCCCGGCTCTCTACTGCCAGGAGGAGGCGAAGGCTTTCAACGCCTCACGCAGACTTGCCATTGTTTCGTCGGTTATGCGTTTCTTCTCAAGGATATCCGCCCCAATTTCGGGGTGCGAAGCGCGCATGTATCTCAGCAGCGCGGTCTCCCAGGCGCGCATCTTGTCCAGCGAGACATGGTCGGCGAAGCCCTGCGTGCCGGCGAAGATCACGATCACCTGGTCTTCGAGCGACATCGGCTCGTACTGGGGCTGCTTGAGGATTTCCTGCAAGCGCTGGCCGCGGTTCAACTGCGACTGGGTGGCCTTGTCCAGATCGGAGCCAAACTGCGCAAACGCAGCCAGCTCGCGAAAAGCCGCCATATCCAGGCGCAGGCGCCCGGCGACCTGCTTCATGGCGCGCGTCTGCGCATCGCCGCCCACGCGCGACACCGAGATGCCGACGTTCACCGCCGGACGAATGCCGGCGTAGAACAGGTTGCCCTCCAGGTAGATCTGCCCGTCGGTGATCGAGATGACGTTGGTCGGGACGTAAGCCGACACGTCGCCCAGCAGCGTCTCGATGATCGGCAGGGCGGTGAGCGACCCGCCGCTGCCGCGCACCTTGACCACTTTGTGCGCCTGTGGATCGGGCAGGGCTTTCAAGGCTTCTTCGGCGCTGTGACGCGCCAGGGGACCTTTGTACACGGCGCCGTTGACGGCTTCGGCGGCTTCGGCCTGGTCGCCGGCGAGGCCGGCGGGGACGATCACAAAATCGTCCGCCAGGCGCGCCGCGCGCTCGAGCAGGCGCGAGTGCAGGTAGAAGATGTCTCCCGGATAAGCTTCGCGTCCCGGCGGGCGGCGCAGCAGCAGCGAAACCTGGCGGTAAGCCCAGGCGTGCTTGGAGAGGTCGTCGTAGACCACGAGGGCGTCCCGCCCGGTCTCCATGTATTCCTCGCCGATCGCGCAGCCGGCGTAGGGGGCAATGTACTGCAGCGCCGCCGGTTCGTCGGCGGAGGCGCTCACCACGATGGTGTAATCCATCGCTCCAAAGCGCTCCAGGATGGCAACCGTCCGGGCAATGGCGGCCTTCTTCTGGCCAATCGCCACGTAGATGCAGTAAAGGTCCTTGCCTTTTTGGTTGATGATGGTGTCGATCGCCAGGGCGGTCTTGCCGGTCTGGCGGTCGCCGATGATCAGCTCGCGCTGGCCGCGCCCGATGGGGATCATCGCGTCGATGGCCTTCAAGCCGGTCTGCACCGGCGTGTCGACGTCTTTGCGGGCGATCACGCCCGGGGCGATGCGCTCCATCGCCCGGTAATGATCAAACTTGATCGCGCCCTTGCCGTCCACCGGCTCGCCCAGGGCGTTCACGACCCGCCCCACCAGCCCATCGCCCACGGGGACCGAGGCGATCCGCCCGGTCGAGCGCACTTCCATGCCCTCTTCGATCTCGGAGTATTCCCCCATGATGATGATGCCTACGTTGTCATCTTCGAGGTTGAAAGCGATGCCCTTCACCCCGTTCGCAAACTGAACCAGCTCCTGCGACCGGACGGCGGCCAGGCCCTGTGCGCGCGCAATCCCATCTCCAGCTTCGATCACCGTCCCGACGTCTTGAATCCCATAATCGGGCTTGAAAGTATCGATCTGGCTCTGCAGGTTGGTCGTGATATCGCGGATCAAATCGGACATTATACCTCCGAGAAGAGTGTTTTAAGATGAAGTCCCGTGAAAATATCTGCTACATGATAACTGAAAGCACTTAGATTGTCTAGTTTTTGAGCCCGAGGCGCGCCTCAAGCCGAGTTTTCGGGGCTGTGGCTGGAGCCGCCCTTTCCCAGTTCCTGCGAGCGTTCGTAAGCCGCCCAGATGGCGCGGGAGATCGCCGTCCTGAAGCCGGCCTTTTCCAGGTAGTAGAGCGCCGCCGCCGAAGTCCCCCCCGGCGAGGTGACTTCGTTGCGCAGCCGCGCCAGGTGGACGGGGTCTTCGCGCTGGGTGTAATAGTCCACCGAACCGCGCACCGTCTGGGCGACGAGCTGCTCGGCGATGCGGCGCGGGAAGCCGAGGTGCACGCCGGCGTCCACCATGGCTTCCATAAACAGGAAGACATATGCGGGGCCGGTGCCCGAAAGGGCGGTCGCCATGTCCAGGTAGCTCTCCTCTTCGAGGAAGATCTCGTCTCCGAGCGCGCCCAGGATGCTGCGCGTCATCGCCCGCTGCTGCTCGCTCACGCCGCTGGAAGCGGTCCAGACCGTGATGCCCTCGCCGATCTGGGCGGGCGTGTTCGGCATGGAGCGCACCACCAGGGAGTGTCCCAGGCCGCGCGAAATCTGATCGACCGAGGCGCCCGCGACGATGGAAAGCACCAGCGCGCCGGGCTGGATGGCGCCTTTCAACCCGGCCAGCACCCGCTCGAGCCGCTGCGGTTTAACCGAGAGCACCACCACGTCGGCCTGGCTGGCCGCCTGTGTGTTATCCTGATAGACCTGGATGCCGTAAGTCGCGGCAAGCTGATCCAGCCGCTCGCGGCTCGGTCCAGCCGCCAGCAGCGACTCCGCGCTGGCGACGTTGCGATGGACCATCCCATAAATCATCGCCTCTGCCATCGCCCCGGGGCCGATAAACGCGATTTTCTTCTTATCAAATTCCAAGCAAGCCTCCGCTGCCGGTACGCAATAATGGCCCGGCTTCGCTCATGCGAAATACTGGAGCGCCGCCCGCAGGCGCTCCTCCGCTTCCTGGGGGGTTTCACGCGGGATGGACTGCAGCGCGGCCTGGGCCTCCACCACGCTGTACCCCAATGAAGTCAGCGCCGCAAGCACTTCCGCGTCCAGATCCGAGAAGGCTTCGACCCTCTCGACGCCGGTCAGGGCGGGGATGCGATCCTGCAGTTGGAGCAGGATCTTCTGGGCGGTCTTCTTCCCCACCCCGGGGACGCGCGTAAAGACCTCCGGCTGCTCGTGGAAGATCGCCCGGCGCACGGCGTCGGGCGAGAGCGTGGACAGGACCGCCAGGGCAAGCCGCGGTCCGATGCCGTCCACCCCCAGCAGGAGCAGGAAGATCTCGCGCTCTTCGATGCTCGCAAAGCCGTATAAGCTCAACAGGTCCTGGCGCACCACCAGGTAGGTGTGCAGGGCGATCTCATCCCCCGGGCGGACCTGGCTGCGCGCCTGCGCCGTCACGAAGACCTGCAAACCCACGCCGCCGACCCCGATGATCAGGCTGTCGGCGTAAAGCTCGATCACCCGCCCTTCGACAAAGGCGATCATCCCGCGCCCTTATCCTGCAAAATGGCGCGCAGACCGGCGCTGTGGGCGTGGCAGACCGCCACCGCCAGCGCGTCCGCGGCGTCGTCGGGGCTGGGTTTCGACTTCAAGCCGAGCAGCATCTGCACCATCTGCTGGATCTGGCGCTTATCGGCGCCGCCATAACCGGCGACCGCCTGCTTGATCTCCAGCGGGGTGTACTCCCCCACCTCCAGGCCCGCTTCTGCGAGCGCGAGCAGCGCCACGCCGCGCCCCTGCCCCACGCTGATGGCGGTCCTGACGTTGCGCTGAAAAAAAAGTTTCTCCACCGCGCCGCTGTGCGGGTGGTGGAGAAACAGGATGCGCTTGAGCTGGTTGTACAACTCGACCAAGCGCGCCGGCATCGGCAGGTCTGCGGGGGTGGTGATGACGCCGTAGTCCACAGCCGTCAGGCTTCCATCCTCGTTTTCCTTTACCAGGCCATAGCCGGTGGTCGCGGTGCCAGGATCGATGCCAATGACCAACATCCCGATCAGGCGGCTTCGAGCTGCGCCAGGGCGCTTTCAGAAATGGCCAGGTTTGAATAGACGTTCTGGACGTCGTCCAGGTCTTCCAGCGTCTCGATCATGCGCAAGACCTGAACCGTGTCGCTGTCGCTCAACTCGGTCTCGGTGACCGGCTTCATGCGCAGCTCGGCATCTTCCGGCGCGACCTTGAGCGCCTTCAGCGCCTCGTTGATGTCTTTGAAAGCCTCCACCGGCCCGATGATCTCCACCCAGTTTTCTTCAAAGACGACGTCGTCCGCGCCAGCGTCGACCGCGGCCTCGAAGATTTTATCCTGATCCAGGGAGCCTGGCTCAAAACCGAAATAGGAGATGTGCTTGAACTGCCAGGCCACCGCCCCGGCTTCCGCCATGCTGCCGCCGGCGCGGTTGAGCACGTGGCGGATCTCGGCGACCGAGCGGTTACGGTTGTCCGTCACGACCGAGATCATCAGCGCGATCCCGTGCGGCGCGTAGCCTTCGTACATGGCCTCTTCATAACTGTTGCCCTCTTTAGACTCGCCGGTGCCGCGCTTGATCGCCCTTTCGATGTTGTCCTTGGGCATGTTGGCTGCCCTGGCCTTTTCCACCGCCAGCGAGAGGCGCATATTGGAGTCGGGGTCGCCGCCGCCCTCGCGCGCCGCAATCACAATCTCGCGCGCCAGGCGGGTGAAGAGCTGGCCACGCTTGGCATCCGCGGCGCCCTTCTTGCGGCGGATAGTCGCCCAGTGTGAATGTCCAGACATAAATTTCTCTCCTGAGAAGAACCTTCGAATCGGGCGTTGGGAGGTCGTCCCACGCCCTGGGAGACCCAATTATACCATAGGGCGCCCGCCGCCCCCCGGCTCACTCCTCGCCTTTGATAAAGGCTTCCACCATCTGCCGCGCGATCTCATCTTTGAACTGTTTCGGCGGGGACTTCATGAAATAGGACGAGGGGGCGATCAAGGGTCCCGATATGCCGCGATCCTTGGCGATCTTGGCGCAGCGGATCGCGTCGATCATCACCCCGGCTGAGTTGGGCGAATCCCAGACTTCCAGCTTGGCTTCGAGGTTGAGCGGGACTTCGCCAAAAGTCGTGCCCTCCATGCGGACGTAGCACCACTTGCGGTCGGTCAGCCACGGCACGTGGTCGCTGGGCCCGACGTGGATATCGTCCACGGGCAGGCTGTAGGGCAGCATGCTCGTCACGGCGTTGGTTTTTGAGATCTTCTTTGATTCGAGCCGTTCGCGCTCGAGCATGTTCAGGAAATCGGTGTTGCCGCCGAAGTTCAACTGGTAGGTGTGGTCGAGGCGCACGCCGCGATCGACGAAGAGGCTCGTCAGCACGCGGTGCATGATGGTCGCCCCGAGCTGGCTCTTGATGTCGTCGCCGATGAGCGGCAGCCCGCGCTCGCGGAACCGGCCGGTCCAGTAGTCCGAGCTGGCGATAAACACCGGGATGCCGTTGACAAACGCGCACCCCGCTTCCAGCACCTGCTCGACGTACCATTTGGTCGCCATCTCAGAGCCGACCGGCAGGAAGTTCACCACCACGTCCGTCTCGGTGCTTTTCAAAATGCCCACGATGTCCGAAGTAGGACCGGGGGACTTTTTGACGATCTGGGTCAGGTACTTGCCCAGCCCGTCGTGGGTCATGCCGCGCTCAACCGGCACGTCCAGGCGCGGCACGTCGCTGAATTTGACCGTGTTGTTCGGGTAGGCAAAAATCGCTTCGCTCAGGTCTTTGCCGACCTTTGTGTCGACCACGTCGAACGCGGCGCTGAACTCGATATCGGAGATGCGATACCCCCCCAGGTTGGTGTGCATCAACCCCGGCACCTGTTCCTCGTCTTTTGTCTTTTGATAAAACTGGACGCCTTGAACCAGGGCCGAGGCACAGTTGCCCACGCCGATGATGGCGACACGGACTTTTTTCTTGCTCATGGATACCTCGCTATGAAAATTTTTTCTCTGGGACGCCCCGAATGACGGCGCTTGCCACCAGAATTCGCCAGTCCGGCGTCAGGGAATTATACCGGAAAAACTGAAAAGCGCACTTGCCAAGAGGTCGCGGCTGGATTATAATTCGAGCGCTTAAGGGTCGTATCGGGGCGTGGCTCAGCCCGGCTAGAGCGCTGCGTTCGGGTCGCAGAGGTCCCCGGTTCAAATCCGGGCGCCCCGACAGACAC
>JADYYC010000013.1 GCA_020853835.1 Anaerolineales bacterium | reverse complement strand
CCGCGTCAAAAGAATCGCCCGCGCCGACTGTATCGGCCACCTGGACGCGAAAACCCTCACAATGGACCACCTGGTCACCTCGCTGCGCCAGGGCTCCCCGCGCGCCCCGCTTGAGCGCCACGGTTCCGGCCTGCTGGGCGAGCCGGTTGGCAGCCGCTTCGGGGTTGGCTTCGCCGGTCAGCGAGCAGGCTTCTGCTTCGTTAGGGAAGAAAACATCTGTGAAGGGCAGCAGGTCACCCACGCCTTCCCAACGCTCTTGCGGGTCCCAATTGGTGTCTAGTGAGGTAGAGACGCCCAAACGCCGCGCCTGAGCATAAATGTCTTTCAACCCTGGTTGCAGCGCGGTGTGCAGGAAGTAGCTTGCCACGTGCAGGTGGCGCGTTTTGCGCAGCAGCGTTTCAGGGAGGTGTTCGGGCTGCAGCAGGGGCATCACGCCCGGGAAGGTCAGGATGGCCCGGTCTGTGACGCGGTTGAAGATCACCGACAGGCCGGTCTTCTCGCCGCCGAGGAAAACCACGTGGTCAGTGTTGACCTCGCGCCTGGTCATCTCGGACTGCATGAACCGCCCAAAGACGTCCTCTCCGCACACGCCCACCACGGCCGTCCGCAGGCCCAGGCGGCTGGCTCCGCAAGCCATGATCACCGCGGAGGAGCCGATCGCCAGCGTCGCGTCCGAGATCAGTTTTTCAACCTGGTTGAAGGTGGGTTCGATGTCTCCGCTCAAGATCAGGTCGGGGTTGATCTCTCCGACCACCAGCAGGTCGAATGCGGGCGTGCTCATGCGGCATAATCCCTGTACCAGCCAGCATCGATTGCCGCGGATGAATAGAAATCCGTCCAGGGCCGCGCCAGCGCAGCGGCGAGGGCGCTCAGGCGTTGGAAGCGTTCGTAGGCGACCGTCTTCAAGAAGCCAGGACGGGATGCGGGTGGAAGCCCCACCGCCTCTTTCCAGACCGCCCGCCCGACTGCGATCCCCGATGCGCCGGCGCGGCAGGCGACCTCCACCTGTCTCAGGTAGACTTCGAACCCCTCCGCGGCGGAGAGCAAGATCCAGGGCGCATTGGAGGCCTGCGAGACCTGGCTGCAAGCGCGTTCCCAGGCAGCCTCGTCCGGTTCGGTTGCGATATCGAGCGGAAATTCAGCTTTCAGGATGTCCACGCCTGGCACCGTCAGGCGGCGGGCGGTCTCGACGACGACATAGCGCTTTTCCTCCGAGGCGAGGCTCTTTTGCCCCGGGTCGAGCGGGTAAGATAACGGTTCGAGCATGAGCGCCAGGTCGAGGCGGGCGCACTCCTCAGCCGTGCGCCGGACGAAGGCTTCGATCTCGGCGGCGGTAGAGGAATCGGGGTGGTAATACACCAACAGCTTGGCCGCATCGGCGCCCATGCGTTTCACTTTGGCCGGACCCCAGCCTGGCAGGATTTGGGCCTGGCGGGCGTTCGGGTCGCCGGTGTAGCCGGTGGATTCCAGCGCCACAACCAACCCGGCGCCGCGGGGCATTGCTCCCCTGGCAACCGCCTGGGCTGCGCTGAACTCGGGGTCGTACAACAGCGCGGTGGCCTGTGCGCCGAGCGCATTGCCCGTCAGGAGCTTGAACTCGCTCAGCGCCTGATCGCTGACCTGGCTCGGATCGTCTGGATTCAGCGCCCGGCGCAGGTTCTGGCGGTGGTCGAGCGCCAGACAGGCAAACACGCCGCGCTCGTTTGTACAGCGCTGTAAACCGCGCATTTTTCCAATCGAAATTTCTTGCATTGATCCTCCTGAGAAAATCCCTTATGGGCAGGCTTGCCGAAAAGAATTCAGATCGCGATGTTTTAATATCGTGCTGAAGCCCAGGCGCTTGGACTGCTGGCAGAACAGTTCAAAATTTCCGGGCAGGTCGGTGTACTCCGCCGCAAAAACGGGTTTGTTTGCTGCAATGTAGGGGTGCATGTCCTCCGCCCATCGGTAAAAAAACGCGTCCTCGGTGATGGCGAAGTCGAAGACATCTACCAGGTCTTTGACCATATCGGGAGCATTCTTCTGCCCGATCGCCAGCCCGCGCTGGTGCGCTTCAGAGGCGAACCACAGGGCATAGTTCAACTGGTCCTGATAGGTGAGCGGGAAGCCGGTTTTGTTCGTGTAGATTTCCATGTTGTCTGGCTCGACCGCGTCAAAGCCTTTTTCAGCGCACTCATCCAGGCGAGCGCGCATGATCGGCGCTAGCAGATCGATGCGGCGGATGTCCAGCCATTTCTCGCCGCTCCAGCCTTCGTAATCCTTTCCAAGCACCTCGGCGGGAAACTCACCTGCGTCCTCGCGCCAGTTTTCATACGACCCGACGCTGATGTAGCAGATCACCTTTGCGCCGCGGCTGTGCAGGAAATCGACCACCGATCTGCCAACCTCCAGGTCGATATCCCACACGTCGACTTCCAGATCCAGGTCCAGTTTGCCGGTGAACTGCAACTGCCAGCTCAACCCCGCAGAAGGCTGCCAGTGAGCTTTGACGATAGGCGTTGCCCCGGCTGGTGTGGTCATGGTTGCCTCGAACGCGTCCGTGGGCTGGGAATGGCCGAGGGAGCAGCCAGCCAGGCAGCACACGGCCAGCGCTAAAGCTGCCATGTTGTGGCGCACAGATTCCATCAAAGCGTGTTTAACTGGATGACGGATGACAGATTGTGGGGGCGGTCGGGGTCGAGCCCCTTAGCCAGGGCGCGCCCAAGCGCCATGAGTTGCAACGCGGGCAGGTAGAGCACGCCTCGCACGGCTTCGGGCAGACCGCTATCGAAGTTGACGTCTGCCTGGCTTTCCGCAAGGCTGAAAACCCGCCCGCCAAGGGCTTGCATTTCATCCAGAACCTGTTGTTCATGCGCCCGATTCGTCTCGGAGAGCAGGCCGGCGATCATCGTCTGCGGCGTGACCATCGACATTGGGCCGTGACGGAACTCCAAAAAGTGAAACGCCTCGCTGTCGGTCAGCGACATCTCTTTCATTTTTAGATTGACCTCGCAGGCCAGCCCGTACAGCGTTCCGCTGCCAAGGTAGTAAAAGCGGTTGAAGCTCAAGTCGGCGCCCAGAGCCTGGGCGGCGGGGCCGTACTGCTGGATCAGGCGCTGTCCAACCGCCGGGAGGCCCCCCAT
>JADYYC010000012.1 GCA_020853835.1 Anaerolineales bacterium | reverse complement strand
TTCACCCGCTCCTACCACCCACGCGCCATCGAGCCGGAATCGTTGGTGGCGCTGGTGCAGGGCTATGGTAAATCCGCGGTAGTCGTCCCGGCGGTTGAGGACGCGCTGGAGAGGGCGTTGGAAGTTGCCGGGGAGGACAAGCTGGTGCTGATCACGGGCAGCATTTTTATCGCGGCGGGAGGACGCCATTCCTGGTACAATCGAAGCGCGCACCCCCTCCATTGACCGCGCAAGGGTGAGAATATCAAACGGAAAAACACATGCGATCGGATGATTGGTATTTAAGAGACGAAGAGGACGATTTCGGCGAAGCCATGCATCGCCGCACAGAGGAGCTTTACAGCGTACCCGATGCCATACCCGATGAGGATGGCTTAATTGAATGCCCGGTTTTGCCGCTGCACGACCTTGTGGTATTCCCACACATGGTTTCCCCCGTTTTCCTTTCTCAGGAAGACGTCTTGCTGGCGGTTGAAGAAGCTCAGCTCAACGATCATACGGTGATCGCGCTCACCCAGCGCGATCCTGATCTGGAAGAGCCCGGCCCGAACGATTTCCTCCCCGTAGGCGTCGAGCTTGCAGTCGGCCGCCTTTTGAGCATGCCTGACAACTCGAGCTCTGCCCTGGTGCAAGGACGGAGGCGGGTGGAAGTGGTGGAATTTGTCCAGGCTTCGCCGTACATGGTCGTGCGCGCCAGGCCGGTCTATGAGGTCGCCGACCTGGACCGCCAGACGGACGCCACCATGCGCACCGCGCGCGAGATGTTCCAAAAATGCGTCCAGCTCGACCGGAGCCTCCCTGAAGAAGCCTATCTTTTCGCGTTGAACATAGACGATCCGGGCTGGCTGGCGGATATGATCGTCACCGCCATCGCGCCGCCCTTGAACACCCGCCAGCAATTGCTCGGCGTTCTGGATCCTATGGAACGCCTCAGGCAGGTGATCAGCCTGCTTGCAAAAGAGGCTGACGTGCTGGAGTTGGAAGACGAAATTCACTCGCGCGCGCAAAGCGAAGTGGATCGCACCCAGCGGGAATTTTACCTGCGAGAGCAGATGAAGGTCATCCAGACCGAGCTTGGCGAGGGAGACCCCTGGACGCGGGAAATCTACGAGCTGCAAACCCGCATCCAATCGGCTGCACTTCCGGAGGAAGTACAGGTACGGGCGTTGAAAGAGGTCGAACGCCTGGGGCAAATGCCGCCTATGGCGCCGGAAGTGGGCATCATCCGCACCTATATCGAGTGGATCCTCGACCTGCCCTGGATTTCCGAAACAGAAGACAACCTGGACGTCCGTCACGCGGCAAACGTGCTTGAAAACGACCATTATGGACTGCCGCGCGCCAAAGAGCGCATTTTGGAGTACATCGCAGTGCGCGCTTTGAAACCCAAAAAACCGCGCCAGCCGATCCTCTGTTTTGTGGGGCCGCCGGGAACGGGGAAGACCTCGCTGGGGCGCTCGATTTCCGAGTCGTTGGGGCGCAAATTCGTGCGCCTCTCATTGGGCGGCGTGCGAGACGAGGCGGAAATTCGGGGTCACCGCCGCACGTACATCGGCGCGCTCCCCGGCCGCATTCTGCAAACCATGCGCCGGGCAGGCACGATCAATCCGCTCTTTATGCTGGACGAGATCGACAAGCTCGGGCTGGATTTTCGCGGCGATCCGGCCTCTGCCCTGTTAGAGGTGCTCGACCCCGAACAGAATTTTGCCTTTTCGGACCATTACCTTGAACTGCCTTATGACCTGTCAAAAGTGATGTTCATCACCACCGCAAACACCACGGGCACCATTCCCCCTGCTTTGATGGATCGCATGGAGTTGATCGAGTTTCCGGGTTACATCGAAGAGGAAAAACTGGAGATCGCGCGCCAGTTTCTGATCCCTCGCCAGCTTGACGAGAACGGCATCCAGGACGGCGAATTGAAGCTGAGCGACGCGGCCTTGCAGCGGATTATCCGAGAATATACCTATGAAGCCGGGGTGCGAAACCTGGAGCGCGAAATCGGCAAAGTCTGCCGCAAGATCGTCCGCTTAAAGGCGGAGAACCGCCGCTACCCTTCGCAGGTAGGGCCGGACGCGATCGAGCGCTTCTTGGGGCCTCCCCAGTTCTTTAACCTCGAAGCGGAGCTTCAGAACGAAGTCGGCGTGGCAACCGCCGTTGCCTGGACCGAAAATGGGGGAGAGATCATGCCAGTCGAGGTGCTGCTGATGGAAGGCAAGGGCAATCTGCAGATCACCGGACAGATCGGAAACGTGATGCAGGAGTCAGCTCAGGCCGCTTTGTCGTTTCTTAAATCTCGCTCAGCCGTGCTCGGCATCGATAACGAGTTATTTGAACAGGTGGATATTCATATCCATATACCGGAAGGCGCCATACCCAAGGACGGGCCAAGCGCAGGGATAACGATTTGCACGGCGCTTGCCTCGGCGTTTACGGGGCGCGAAGTGTTTCGGGATGTGGGCATGACCGGGGAGATCACGCTGCGGGGCAGGATCCTGCCGGTAGGCGGGGTGCGGGAAAAAGTGCTGGCGGCCCATCGCGTTGGGATCAAGAAGGTGTTGCTGCCCAAGAAGAATTTGAAGGATCTGGTGGATGTTCCAAAAAGGGCGCGCAACGAATTGAACATCGTTCCTGTCGAACATATGGACGAGGTGCTCGAGCTCGCCCTGGTGCAGGAAGAAAAACCACCCAAAACCCCGCGCCCGCCTCGCAAAAAGAAAGCCGCTGAAGTAAACGCCGCCTCTGAACCTGAGACTGCTCAGAAATCGGAATAGGTTGTGCGGGAACAGGACCTCCGCCTTCTCCTGGAGCAAGGAATGGGACCGGCGCTGCATTGGTTCCCCGCCGATGTGCCCGTCTCCAGGCTGGCTGGCGTGATGGCAGGCATGGCAAACAGTTGTGGGGGGACGATCCTGATCGGCATCGCCCCGCGTTCTCCACAGGTGTTGGGGGTTCACGATCAGGAAAAAACCCTGGATGTCATCTTCCAGGCTGCTCTTCTCATCGATCCGCCGCTGGTGCTCCCAATGCCGGGTGTTGAGATCATTGAAAACCGCCGCGTATTCGTGGTCAGCATCCCGCCGGGCCTGCCCGAGGTGTATAACCTTGAAGGGCGCTACCTGGGCCGTGATGCAGCTCAGACAAACCCCCTTCCGGCCAGGCTCTTGCGAAAATTGCTCATGGAGAGGGGGGTTCTTCAATTTGAGCGGCAAACCCACCCCGATGCCTGTGTAGATGACCTGGACACGGAAAAAATCAAGGAATATCTGCGCTTGCTTGGCTCCCTCGAGACTGAACCGTTCGAGGAGGTTCTGCTGCGGCGTGGCTGCTTGAGGCGAGACGCCGGTGAGCGGGCGAGAGGGACGAAAGCCCGAGGTAAAAATGCAGATGCGGCGCAGGAAAACCGTGAAGTCTTGAAGCCGACTTACGCGGGCTTGTTGATGTTTGCGAAAGACCCCCAACAATGGCTGCCTAATTCGACCATCTTGTTGGTGCGTTACGCCGGCTCGTCGGCCACAGACAGGTTCATCAAGCAGGAGACGCGCGGCACGCTGCCGGACCAGATCCGGCAGGCGGAGGCCTTTTTGCGCGATAACATCCCCAGCCAGGTGCGGGTAGCCGGGTTGACCCACCAGATAAGTCCAGAATACCCATACGAGGTGGTGCGTGAGCTGTTGATCAACGCCGTCGCCCACCGTGATTACAACATCCAGGGCGATAATGTCCACGTTAACCTGTATGGCGAGCGGCTGGAGGTTCATTCTCCCGGTGGGCTTCCAGGGCCTGTGACGCTGGAGAACCTTTTAGAAGCCCGGTTTTCACGCAACGCCGTCGTGATGCAGCTTCTTTCCGACATGGGCTTTGTCGAACGCCTGGGTTACGGGCTGAACCGGGTGGTGGAGGCGCTGCGCAAGAACGGGATGCGCAGGCCGGTTTTCGAAGAGACGGCGGGCACGTTCCGGGTGACGATCTTCCGAACGGAGGAGCCCGCGCCAGATGGCCGCGCTGGGCCGGCGATAAGGGCGCTCCAGGAAGTGCTGCTCAACCCGCGTCAGGAGCAGGCGCTAAATTTCCTCATCCAGAACCGCCGCATCACCAACCGTGACTATCAAGACCTGTGTCCCGATGTGCATTCGGAGACGCTGCGGCGCGACCTGGCAGACCTGGTTGAAAGAGATATTTTGATCAAGATCGGCGATAAGCGGGCGACTTACTACGTCCTTAAATCGCGTTGATTTTTGAATACAATCGCTGGCCCTGCTGCTCGATTTCCAGCGCGGAACTCCGCCACGAAAACCTCTCGCCCACGCCGCCATATTCAAACGCCAACAGCCAGGGTTTGGGCCATTCGCTGCTCCGGATGCGCTCCAACACCCAGTCCAGGAGAGACCAGTCGCTTTCTTGCGCCGGAAGGTGATCCTGCAGCCAGTCGCCCAGGCGCTGGACGCCGGTGAAATGCAGCTCTCGGATGCGGTCACATGGAAGGCTTTGGATATAATCCAGTTCGTCTATCCCCAAATAGTGGGCAGAAATGCGTGCATGCGGGATGTCAAACAAAAAACCGCATCCCGTTTCCCGGACAACCCGGTTGATCAATTCAGGCTCGACGCACATCCGTAGGGCACGCCCTTGTTTGCGATATGGAATGTTTTCCAGGATCACGCGCTCATTCCCAAAACGCTCCACGACCATGCCGACATCGGACAGCGCCCCGTCAAGGATGAGCGCGCGGTGCTCCGGCTGGTTT
>JADYYC010000011.1 GCA_020853835.1 Anaerolineales bacterium | reverse complement strand
GAGATGGCTTAAAGCCCGTTCATCGCAGAATCCTTTATGCCATGCACGACATGGCGCTGCGACCCGACTCGCCCCACAAGAAATCCGCCCGCATCGTTGGCGAGGTGCTTGGCAAGTATCACCCTCACGGAGATATGGCGGTCTATGACGCCATGGCGCGCATGGCTCAGGATTTTTCGATGCGGTATTTGCTCGTAGAGGGGCAGGGCAACTTTGGCAGCGTGGATGGCGACCCGCCCGCCGCCATGCGCTATACCGAAGCAAGGCTGACCAGCCAGGCGATGCATATGTTGGCGGACATCGACCGGGATACGGTGAATTTCTCGGACAATTTTGACGGTACCCTGACCGAGCCCGAAGTGCTGCCATCATCCATCCCCAACCTGCTGGTCAATGGCGCGACCGGCATCGCGGTGGGGATGGCAACCAGCATTCCCCCGCATAATTTGAGCGAGGTGATCGAGGCGCTTCAATTCATGCTCCAAAGCTGGGAGAAATTTGACGACATCAGCATCGAGGATCTGGTCCGCTACGTAAAAGGGCCGGATTTCCCCACCGGCGGCGTGATCTTGCACCCAACTGAAGGCGACGGCCTGGTGGCCGCCTACGGAACCGGCCGCGGGCGGGTGACGATCCAGGCCAGCGCCCACCTTGAGGAAATGGAGCGCGGCCGCAACCGGATCATCGTCACAGAGTTGCCATACATGACCAACAAGTCATCGTTGATCGAGCGCATCGCCGACCTGGCGCGCGAGGAGCGGATCGAGGGCATCGTGGATTTGCGCGACGAGTCGGACCGGCAGGGAATGCGCATCGTCATCGAGCTCAGCAAAACCGCAAACCCCGACACTGTACTCAAAGACCTGTACCGCCTGACGCCGATGCAATCAATGTTCAGCATCATCATGCTGGCGCTAGTCAATGGGGAGCCGCGCCTGTTGAGCCTGAAGCAGGCATTGAAAGTCTATTTGGATCACCGCCTGGAAGTCGTCCGCCGGCGGACCGAGTTCGAACTCGACAAAGCCAGAAAACGCATCCACATTCTCGAAGGGCTGCGGATCGCCTTGCAGAACCTTGACGAAGTGATCGGAATGATCCGCAAATCGCCCGACGTAGACACGGCCCGCTCGCGCCTGATGCGCCGCTTCAAGATCAGTGACATTCAAGCCCAGGCGATTTTGGATATGCCGCTCAGACGGCTTGCCGCCCTGGAGCGCAAGAAAATCGAAGATGAATTTCGTGAACTGGCTGCTTTGATCAAGCAGCTCGAAGCCCTGCTGCGCTCGCCGAAGAAGATGCGCCAGGTCGTGAGCGACGAGTTGCAAACCATCAAGGATACCTTTGGCGACCGCCGGCGCACGCACATTGTTCACCTGCAGGCAGGCGAAACAAAAGCCTCCCTTCTGACAAAAACAGATCTGATCGAGGCAAAAGACATCTGGATCTGTGTGGATTCTGACGGGCTGATTTCGCGGACAGGCACAGATAAACTGCCCAAACAAAGCGGGAAGGAAGCCCCGAAATGGCTTGTTAAATCATCTACGCGCAATACGCTGTACCTCGTAAGTGAGAACGGCGAGGCGGCTGCAATTCCAGTCCATGCGTTGCCAGAAACGGATGACGCCAGCGCCGGGGTCGCGTTCCACAGGGTCTCTCCCTTCACAGAAAACGCTCGTCTGGCCGGCTTGTTCTCTCTACCAACCCGCAGCTCGCGGGATGCTCCCCCCCCAGGGTTTGATTCTCATTACCTGTTTTGCGGGACGCGCAATGGAATGCTGAAGAAATCCGCGCTGAGCGATCTGCCAGGCGCCTCAGCCAGCCTCTTTACACTCGTCAAGGTGAACGAGGGTGATGAACTGGGTTGGGTAAAGATCACCAATGGCGAAAACGAAATCCTGCTGATCTCCGCCCAGGGAATGGGCATCAGGTTCAAGGAGGACAGCATTCGCCCAATGGGGCTGGTCGCGGCGGGCGTTATGGGCATGAAGCTGTCAGACGACGATCAGATTGTTGGCATGGAAGTGCTCCCCCGTGCTGGAGAAATCTTCCTGGTGTCAAAAAGCGGATATGCGAAGCGCCTGGCGGAAAAACAGTTCCCTGTTCAGGGGCGTTACGGGCAGGGCGTGGTCGCCTGGAAGTTAGCGCCCGGTGACGAAATTGCGGGGTCGACCATCGGCAAAGGCACGCTGCGCGTGACGCTGCACATCAAGAAACTGCTGCCGAAGGCAATCCGGCTGGACGAGGCGCCAATCCAAACCAGGGCCGCAAAGGGCGCCCGGATTCTGGACCTCAAGGCGGGCCAGTCGGTCGAATACGTCAGCACGCCCTGGGAGCCGGAGCATGACCTGGAGAAGTCAAAAGGGAAGCCGAGAACGCGCCAGAATGAACCTGGTTCAGCCTCGAAAAAACCTGCCGCGCGCAAGGGGGAGCGTTCATCCGCGACCGCAGCCAGCAAGGCCGCCTCGAACACCGCTCGCAAACCGAGCAAGACACCGGTGAAACGGTCTTCGAGGACAACGCCGGCAAAAACCGGGACGAAGAAGTCTCAGGGATGAATTTCAGCGGGGCTTGATCGTGAAAAAGGTGTAGTGATAGACGATCACGCCGTTGACCAGTCCGATGTTGTCGCTTCCATCTGCGACGGTGCCTGCGCCAGAGGCGGCCGTCCATTGAAAGCTGCGCGCGCTTTGATCGCCGCTGTTTCCGGTAAGCGTAAACGTGGCATCCGGCAGAAGGCGGTCAAACAGGTTCTGGTACCAGCCGCGGATGGCTGTCTTTCCCTGGACGGTGCGGTCCGCGTTGACGTGCACCGCGTTATCAGCATATAACGAAGCTGCCAGGCCTGCATTGTGGGCGTTCAGCGCTTCGAAGTAATGCTCCACGACGTCCCCCCCCGGCGGGAACCCGCCCCAGGGGTAGTTTTTCACCGTCTCCCATAATGCGGGTACGTAGAGTTTGGTGTGCCCCCACTCCCAAAAGTTTGCGGCGCTGAGGTTCAAAATCTGCGCCGATTCCAGGAATTCGGTGATATCCTCTGGGGTAGCCTGCCAGCTTCCCTGTACATAGGCCGAGCCGGTTGGGATAATCGGCCGGAACGGTGAAATGGCTTGAAATTCGCGCACGCTGCGGATAAGCTGCTCGCCAGGATTGTGAGCGTTGACCCAGTAAACCTGGGGCATGTTGTAATCGCACTTCTCCAGAAACGCGACCCAGGGTAGTTGTGGGTGATAGGTCGGATACCGGTACGAGCTCAAGGCGATGGGCAGGGTTGGCAACGAAGCGCGCAATGTATTCATATAAGTCCGCGCAGCCGCTTCTCGCCCCGGAAGCTTATACTGATCTTCCGCATCGATCACAAAGCCGTCCAGACCGAGCTGCTGGGTTCGCTGCACGGCGATCGCGCCTTCCCCGGTCGGATCGTAACCATAAACATACTGCCACCCCCAACACTCGATTTTTCGGGCGCGCAGAGCCTGGATCACCGGCGGCACCAGGTCGGTTCCCGACACAGGATCCAGGTTGTAGGGGCTGGTCCCGTCAGCCACTTTGATCAGAACGTGGGTGAGACCCGAGGCGACCGCCTGGTTGGCGATCGCCGT
>JADYYC010000010.1 GCA_020853835.1 Anaerolineales bacterium | reverse complement strand
GATTACTGGAACCAACACTGCCATCCGTACTCCTGGAAAAAACGCCCGCAAGAGCAATTCACCCTGTTAGGCGGTTTCGGTGTTTAACTTCAGCTCGATAACCTCGCTATTTAGCGAGAGAACCACTTAGATAATGAAAAAATTAAGCAGAGTGTGTATTCAGATCTTATCGAAAAGGGGGAAATCGAGCGCGAGTTATTAAAACCTTTAGAGAAGCTGGAGAGAGCCTCTTGAATGACCATTCTCGATTGATTTGAGATATTCAAGTAGATTTGCGTAAAAGAACACCATTATGAACAGATTATTCGACCCTCATTGGACCGAAAGAGAGTATCCGGCTGGGGGAGCGCGGGACGATCTGGGAATAGAGACGCTGGGCGAGGCGATCCTGGCCGATCTGCTCCCGGGTATCAACAACCAGACCTCACGAGCGCGTTACTTTTCCTTCTGGGCCTGGGTGCTGAGAGATTTTATTCGAGATACGGATCTTACCCACAACCAAGCCGCGTTCTACGAGTGGCTGCGACGCAGGGAGGATGCGCTGATCCTGGCGTACCTTGCACATGGATGCAACAGCGGGGCGGCTGGTACGGAAATTGGGAGTGACGTTTGGGCAAATGGTGAACAAAACGCATATCCCTTGGGTTGGAAGTCCTTGAAATCGGTAGATGGTGGAGCATATCAACTCTATTACCGCGGAGCGCTATTAGAAACCAACGTCATTCGCCGCATTGATGAAGATGCGCATGATAATCTGACCCGGGAAGTAGGCCTGCCGCTTGCGGATGCATATGAGCAGGCTGTCAAGGAAACCGATTATGTGAAGCGTTACCTTGATGCCAGCCAGCTGCGAAAAAGCGACATCGAAGAGTATGCTCGACATGGGTGTCTTTGTTTGCTGAAGGATAACGATCTCGAGCGTAGAAGATTAATCGACACCTTCTTCCGTTTTGATAGCCCGGATGTTTTCGCAGTCAAACGCCTGGCAACCCTGTGTTTCTTTCTGGACGCCATCAGGCAATCCGAAGGACAGCCGCTTTCACAGGCCGACTTCCGAGCCACGCTCTATTTCTGGAGTTATGGCAACCACCATCCATACCTCCCCACCGGCAATTTTCTTGAACCAGCGCAGCGCTGGCGGGCATTTCAGTTGCGGCAGTATTTTGTCTATGCCGTTGAGAGTCATTGGGGGCTCTTTTTACACCGCATCCAGAATTCTCGGATGAGCGAGGATGACTACATCCATTGGCTTTCGGATGAGTTGGATCTTGGGGCGTTGGGGCGTGAATATGGGCTTGAGCTGCCAACCTTCGATGCAAATCAACTTACTCTGACAAGTTTTCTCGACGCTATCCGCGACGCTTTACCTTCAGAAGCTTGGTTGCCCAGCCCGAATGCCTTGAACTACCTGTTGAATGAGCACGCTCTTTATCTGAAGATCCGAAGTGAAAAGTCTCGCCTGGATGTGCAAACCTATCTGGGAAAAGCCATGTTGATGTTGGCGTTGATCTATTGGCGCAGTCAACCTTGGAAGGATCAACCGGGCTGGCATTATCTCTCCGACTCTTTTGCGGCCGGGCGGATGCCGCTCGAGAGTTATCTCAGGCATGTGGACCAGGCAGTAAGTGATGGGTGGACGTTGGCTAGTTGGATTTGGTGGTTCCACCGCCATTATCTGTGGTTGCAACACCGCCGGGTAACACTGGAGAAACTGGTCTCCCGCAACCAGGATACGTCAAAGTTTATTCTGTTATACGAAAATGATGATCGTACGCCTCAATACCAGGGGATTGGCCTGGACGGTCCGAAGATGAACGCACCCCGTTTCCCCAGCGCCTTGTCAATTCTATCGGACGTGGGAGTGATTGAACCTGCAGGAACAGGATATCGCCTATTACCAGAAGGCGTTCGACTGCTTGAAATGTTCCGCGATTACAGTATTCCAAAGTGGAAGGAGGAGTTGGAAGTCGATGAAACTACTTTCCCTGCTGAAGAAACAACCGGCGGATAACTGTGTCATCCTGACCTACAACGCCGATCTCCCTTTTTTTGAGTACACCGTTTTTGAGCCAATCTATGCTAGCGGTTGTCGCAACACACTGGTGATATGCGATTCCGCTCAGTATAACCAATCGATCGAAGACTCTTCCCTGTTGCGTTACGCGGGTCAGCGATATTTGATCCTGCCGGCGCGCATATCAAAAAAGGCCTTCCATCCTAAATTGATTTTATTGACCGGGAAGGATAGCGGACATCTTCTGATCGCAAGTAGCAACTTAACCAAGGCGGGTTATGCTTACAACTGGGAAGTGGCTACGCACTTTGAGTATAAAGCGAGTAAGCCAGACGAAGGCGTGTGGCAAGTATTCCATTGGGCAGTCGAAACTATCCAGCAAATTCTGAATGCTTCTGATACAACTGGTTTAGGTGTTCAGCGTTTCGATCAAATTCTGGGGACAACACCATGGCTGAGGCAGGAGCATGACCCCCGGCTTCCCAAGGCAGTTTGGCCCATACACAACCTGGAAACCCCCATTTTTCGACAGGTTGTGGAAGAATATAGAAAAGCGGACAATTCACCGGTAAAGGAGGCTATGATTATCAGCCCGTTCTTTGACCCGGGCGCGGTAGCATTTGCAGAGCTACTCTCGATGCTCTCACCAGAAATTCTAAAGCTCTATACCCAGGACCCCCAGGGGCTGAATAAGCACACACTGAAACCTATTCTGGCGCGTCATCCGACTGATTTCCAAGCCTTCCACTTGAACGCAGATGGCCGGCGCTTGCACGCCAAGGCCCTGAAGTTTCGTACTGATCGTGGTGTCTGGATGGTCACTGGTAGCGCAAATTTTAGCAAGCCAGCTTACCTGCAAACGGCATCTGATGGCAATTTTGAGATGGTGGTATTGCGATTCTTGCCGGAGCCATCCTATTTCGATGCATGGATGGATGAGCTGGTCCAAGACGCGCTCTCTCTTGATATTGATCTTCTCCCAGAGGCTCAAGACACAGGACAGGACAAACCCACGGATGGAACGAATGAGATCCGGCTTCTCTCTGCAGTGCTGGATGGCACGGTACTCACACTGAGACCAGAAAACCTTTCTTCTGCCAGCGGACCGATTAACATCTGGTTTGAAAACATTGCCCTTTTTGAGCACTTCGTCGAAGATTCAACCATAGCTCCTGACGGCAAAATAAAAGTGGAACTTCCAGAAGCGATCTTAAGCGAACTGCAGCGACCCACATCAATTTTCCTAAGAATAGAGACGGCTGGCGGGCTTACCCTCCTGTCGTCAAAGGTTCTTCTACATAACCGGCAATCTCTCGATCGTTTTAGTCGCCCCGTAGAACGCAGACCCCGTCCTGATATACCGAAAGGGTTGGCGCCAGATAGTTATGAGCAGTGTGCCCTAATCCTGGATATGCTCCATGAACTACTGGCCACGAATAAGGACTTGTTGACCAAACATCGGCCAGTTATCCGCCAACGAGGCAATGCCGAAAATCAAGAAAAAAGGATGGCGATTGATGAAATGGAGGAGTATTTTCCCGAAGACCATTTCGTCAAAGAGGAGATCCGCCGGCCTGTGTCCAGCGCAGGGGAAGAGCTGTACGCGGATTATTATGACCGCCTAACATACGAAGAAATTCTCCGGGCAGCACTGTCGGCTGTCTATCACGCTCAATCGCCGGAAGAACCCCGCATACCGCCGCCTGTTTTGGTAGCTCCGGATTCGGATCAAACTGGAGTTTTGCCCGCGCCAAAGGAGGACGAAACCAAACCCACTAACGCGGCGGCTGCAGGAACCATAAGCGCTGATGAAATAATTCGGTCACGGATAGAAAAGGGTTTTCAAAGATTGGTGCGAAACTTTGGAAAGGGACTCCAGGATGAGGAATACCTGGCTGAAGTACCGGTAAGATACCTGCTAGAGTTATCATTGATTGTTCTTCAATATCTGCGAGTGGTCTACAACGATGAAATGCTATCTGAGAAGACCTTCACAGATTTGTCTCTGGATCTGTATCAATCCGTTTGGGGGTGGCCTGGAAAACCCGGCGCCTGGGCAAGTATTGGCGCCAAGCTCTCCGAGGAGGAAAAGGCATATCTTGAAGAACAAATGGTTTTCAGTGCACGGATTTGGTTTCATGCTTATCTTTTAGCCAAGATATTGGACAGAAACAAGGATCGGCGTCTTTACGATTTGGCTGCTTGGATGCGAGATTACACAGCTGCAGCAAAAGGCCCGGAAGTCCTGGTTCAACAGGTTTTGCCAGCCGTAAATCCAATTCAGAACACTGTAATGGGGGAGCCTGATCAATCAGCCAGAGTGTCTGTCGCTGAGCGCCTTAAGGAATATTCTCAATATTACGACCACATCTCATTACAAAATGAGCTCACCAGCCTTTTCGATGCTAAAAATTCTATATCTCTAAGCGAGAATATTGCTGGTATCAGTCAGGTTCCGGCAATGAAAGTTAAAATGTCGTTGGTGGAAGCTGATCTCGATTTATTCTTCCGGACCTTCCTTAAATTTCTCAACTGGCCTGATCCTAAACAGCATGCATGGGTCGAGTTTACAAACACAAATCCTCCAGTTGAAGAAGATGATATCTATCGAGTGGTCGTCTTTTATCGCAAGGATACCAAAGAATTCTCTTTTGCTGCTGAAAGAGCTGTTCAGGGAAAATATCGCCCTGATATTTGGAAAACTTGCACAATAGCCGATCTTAACCAGGTAAATCATATTCTCGATCTTATCTGATGTCCAAATGGTCATTAGAAGTCATCTCAAAAACATGATCGGAGCAAAATAACCATACAACCCAAGTGGACAAAGCCCAGGTATTATCGAGAATACGATCATAACGAACAAGGATCCGACGGAAGTTCTGCAGCCATGCAAACAAGCGTTCCACTTTCCAGCGTCCGCTAAAGCGCCAGAGTCTGCTACCCTCCTGATGTCTTAGACTTCTTGCGGTTCGAACGATGCGGGGCAATCAACTCCACACCCATTTCTGCCAGGCGTTCATCCAGCGGATCACTCTCGTAAGCCTTGTCACTGATCAGTCTTTCGGGTTGTTCATCTGTGAAACGAACTTCCAAAGTCGCCTCCACCAGGGTTACTTCATGCGGCGAAGCACTGCCAATGGATATGGCGATAGGAAGACCAGAGCGGTCTGCCACTGGCATGATCTTTGTACCCTTGCCCCGCTTGGTTTTTCCCACCCCTGGGCCCCCCTTTTTGCGATGACAAAGCTGCCATCGATGAAACATTCGGTCAAATCCAGTCCGCCTCGCTCTTTCACATCCTTCGCCAAGGCCCGTAGAATGTCTTCAAACACACCCAAGCGAACCCATTCCTGGAAACGCCGGTGGCAGGTTTGGTACGGTGGATACCGGTCCAGCATATCTTCCAATTAAGCACCTGTGCACATAGTTCATAGAATACCATTGAAGATCTCGCAAGTGTCTTGTTTGGATCGGCGGCGACCGTCAAGATGTTTCAATGATTGTGGGATAGCTGTATGATGATGCTCCATTAACATTCGGTAAGGGTTACTGGCTCATCTCCATTCTAGATTTGAGCCACAGTTCACCATTGTTGAGACCGCCTCTAGAGACAAAATCCAACCCCCATTTGAATAGGGAGACGCGAGTAGTCAGTCATGATGAAATGGATGGATAGAGTTGTTTGAGTTTGATGCGGGCATCAGTAGAGCGGAACTGCCAATTGACTTTAGCATTCGAACCGTTGCGTTTGTTTGCCAAGGTCTGAGCTTCCAGCCTGAAGGTTTGTTCTTCGGAGATGTATTTCTTCATAGTTCTTCCAAAAACGCTCAACTCAATTTCGGCCATATTCAACCAACTCCCATGCTTGGGCGTATAGTGAAACTCCAGTTTTCTCAATATCCGACGTGCTTCAGCTGGTT
>JADYYC010000009.1 GCA_020853835.1 Anaerolineales bacterium | reverse complement strand
ATTGACGTGCGCTTTGCGGGTCGTATAACTCGCTTAGAACTTCCCGGCGGTTTCCGTTGCCGCTGGTCTGCAAGATTAAAAAGTCTTCCAGGACAAACCGGAAGCGGACGGCGGGATAAGCAATGGCATAACGTGCGAGAAGTTTGTTGATCACCCGGCGTTCGGTTTGATCCGTCTTGAGGAATTTCAAGCGCGCCGGAACATTGAAAAAGAGGTTTTCCACCTGAACCGTCGTTCCCACCGGCCCGCCAAACGGCTGGACCTCACTCATCTTCCCGCCTTCCACGATGAGCGAGGCGCCAAGCTCCTGATCAACGGAGCGGCTGGAGATCGAGGTGCGCGATATCGAGGCGATCGAGGCGAGGGCTTCCCCGCGAAACCCCAGCGTCTCGATGGAAAAAAGGTCTTCTGCCTGGCTCAGCTTGCTCGTGGCGTGGCGCGTGACCGTGAGATGAATTTCTTCAGCCCGGATGCCCCGGCCATTGTCGCTCACTTCAATCAGGCCGCGACCGGCGTTTTTTACGGTGATGCGAATGTCGTCCGCCCCCGCATCCAGAGCATTCTCAACCAGTTCCTTAACAACAGAGGCGGGGCGCTCGACCACTTCACCGGCGGCAATTTGGGAAGCGACTTCAGGTGGTAAGATACGAATCGGCATGAAAACATTATAATACCCGTATGGCGATTACCACCCTGTTTTTCGACCTGGACGATACCCTGTATTCCAACAAGAACGGCTTGTGGCTGGCAATTCGCGAACGAATGAGCGACTACATGGCCGAAAGGCTCGGGCTGCCGCTTGAGATCATCCCCGAACTGCGCAGGCGCTATTTCACCACCTATGGCACCACCCTGCGCGGCTTGCAGAAGCATCACCAGGTGGACGCGGACGACTACCTGGCGTACGTGCATGACCTTCCCCTGGAGAATTACATTCAACCCGCGCCGGATTTGAGGACGCTGTTAAAGGAATTGTCGCAACGAAGATTCATCTTCACCAACGCCGACGCAGACCATGCCATGCGAGTGCTGAAGATCCTCAGAATCCAGGATTGTTTTGATGGTATTATCGATGTACGCTCATTGGAGTTCGCCTGCAAGCCCGAGGTGGAGGCTTATGAGCGGGCGCTGGCGCTGGCAGGGAATCCACCAGCGCAAAACTGTGCGATGCTGGACGATTCAGCGATTAACCTGGCGGCAGCAAAGAGGCTTGGGATGACCACGATCCTGGTGCGGCGTGACCATGACAGCTCTTCCGAGGCGGACTATGCGGTGTCGTCCATATTGGAATTGCGCCAAATCTTGCCGCAGTTAGGCGACCAGGCGAATTCCACAACCTGAAATTGAGCATACGGTTGACCGATAAACAAATCTCACTCTCAGAAGCCGCGAGCATGGTCGAACCCGGCTCGGTGCTGGCAATCGGCGGTATCACGCTCTACCGCCGCCCGGTTGCCTTCACTCGCGCCCTGCTCGAACGCTGGCGCGTCGGGCACGGGCCGGGCGGCCTGACCCTGCTCGCCTTTACCGCCGGTTTTGAATGTGATCTGCTGGTTGGGGCTGGTTTGGTCTCAAAGGTGAGAAGCTGTTATTTCGGTTTGGAGATATTTGGCCTGGCGCCCATGTTCACGTACTATGCCAACCACGGTCTGATCGAAGTACTCGAGGAGACGGAGGCCAGCCTGGCGCTGGGTCTGCGCGCTCAGCAGGCGCAGGTGGGCTTTTTGCCAGGAAGGGCCTGGCTGGAAACGGACCTGCCTCGCTTACGCCCTGATGTCAAGACGGTTATCGACCCTTACAGCGGCGAAGAGTTGATGGCGTTTCCGGCGATTCGCCCCGATCTAGCGGTGATCCATGCTTTGCAGGCGGACTACGATGGAAATGCGCTGATCAACGGCAACAAAGGCGTGGATGAAGAGCTCATGTTCACAGCCGGGAAGGTGATCGTTACTGCTGAGGCCATCGTGCCAAAGCTGTCCAAAGTTGACCTGGTCGGACCGCTGGTTCATCACGTTGTCCTGGCGCCCGGCGGCGCAAAACCGACCTCGTGTCACCCCCTCTACCCGATGGATGGCGAGCAAATTATGGCTTACAGTGAAGAAGTGACGGACCCCGATTCGTTCCAGCACTATCTGGATCACTGGTTGACGGGGTCCGAAGATTAAAGCGGAGGAGTCGGGTTATCCCGATTTGTTGGTCGAAGAAACCTATGGAAAAGAAACGGATTATTATCGACACCGACCCCGGCATTGACGACTCGCTGGCGATCTTGCTGGCTTTGACCTCGCCCGAGCTTCAGGTTGAGGGTCTGACAGTGGTGAGCGGGAACTGCACTGTGGACAACGGCGTGAACAACGCGCTCAGCGTGCTGGAGCTCGCCGGCCGGCCGGATGTACCGGTTTTGAGAGGCGCCCCCAGGCCGTTGGTCCAGCCCCTGCTGATTGCGCCGGAGACGCACGGCGAGCAGGGGATAGGGTATGCCCGCCTGCCGGCGCCAGTTCACCAGCCTGGAAGCGGGCATGCAGTAGAATTCATCATCGAGAAAGTTCGCGCTCACCCAGGCGAGATCTCCCTGGTTTGCATCGGGCCGCTGACCAACCTGGCGCTTGCTTTGCGGTTGGCGCCGGAAATTGTCGAGGCGATCCCTGAAGTGATTATCATGGGCGGCGCGATTAACCACCCCGGAAACACAACCGCGCTGGCAGAGTTCAACACTTATTGCGACCCGCATGCCGCCAACATCGTGTTTCATTCCGGCCTGCCGCTCACCCTGGCGCCGCTGGATGTGACCTACCAGGTGATCCTGACCCGCGCAGATGTCCAAACCCTGCTGGAAATCCCGTCGCCGGTCTCGACCTTTGTTGCCGACGCAACGCGATTTTATATGGAATTTCACGATGAGTACCAGAAGATCGAGGGCTGCATTATCAATGATCCGCTCGCATTGGCGCTGGCGATGGCGCCCGGCTTTGTCGAAACCAGGAGGCTGTACGTCGATGTCGATATATCCGGAGGGGTCTCGATGGGGAAGACTTTTGCGGATT
>JADYYC010000008.1 GCA_020853835.1 Anaerolineales bacterium | reverse complement strand
TGAGCGGCTTAAACGAGCTTGGCGCTACCTTGCAGAAAGAGGCGGAACACCTGTCGAAAAGCGACGCCAGCCAGCAGGTGAAAAGCAGCGTCGAACAAATCGGAGAGCGCATTCGCAGCTCCGAAACCCAGACAAAAGTCCGCCAGGAGCTCTTGAGCGCGCTGAAAACCGCCAATCTCGAAATCCAGAAGGTGATCGACCGTTGGTCGACCCAGCCCGGTGATGAACCAGCCGAGCCCACACCTACCGAGACAGCCGGGACGGACGATAAAACCCAGGCGCCATAAACTGTCATGGGTGAAATGCTCCAGATTGAATACCGCTGCGGGCAGCCCGTTAAGCATCATGGGAGGACGCTGACCCCGTTCAACCGCGTGGTCAGCCTACGGTTTGCAGGCCGCAGTTTTGGGGCGGTCTGGAACAAACCTTCCAGCCTGCTGGTCCAACAGCCGGACGGCAGCGAGCAGATTTTGCCGATCCCCGACCCGACGCGCCGCAAGATGATCGTCATCCTGGCCTCGGGGCTGTTCATCTGGCTGATTGCGCGTTTGTGGGTCGTGCGACGGCAGGCTGTGTAACTGCGCGGCGTTTTCTCCTGCCGGACGGAGGGCTTGATTTGCCCCGCACGCCGACAAGACCAATATAAGATAACAGCTTCTCTTTTTGGGAGGATGCGATATGAGCGACGAACTGACTATCGAAACCGGGCCCGCTCCTGAACCGCAGGAGCCCTCGATGCTCGTCATCGAAAACGTCATGGATGAATTCATCTCCACGGCCAATATCGACACCGTCTATCAAAAACCGGTCAAGCATGGCGAGACGCTGATCATCCCCGCAGCCGAGACCTTTGCGTTCCTGGGCTTTGGCCTGGGCAGCGGCGGATCAGACAGCGCCGGGCAAAGCGGCGGCGCAGGCGGCGGAGGAGGGGGCGGCGGCGGAAGCACCCACACCCGCCCGGTCGCGGTGATCATCTCAACCCCCCAGGGCGTGCGCGTCGACCCCGTGTACGACCTGACTAAAGTGGCTGTCACCGGCCTGGCAACAGTCGCGATGGTGTTTGGCGCGCTGGCGCGCATCGCGGGCATGCGCCGCAAAGTCAAGCATTTTCAGGATGAGTTTATGAACTGAGCCCGTTTAGCGGCTTTCCTGACCCTGGGCAGCGGGTAAATTCTTGCTTGACAGTCTCATGCGCATGCGATAGCATAACCGCAGGCGCTCCACCCGGCGCACATTGATTACCGGTCAGCAGCGCAGCGCCGTGCGAGTACTCTCGATGGATGACGAGGTAACCCACTATTGGAACAAATAAGCACTAAAACAGCCAACAAACAGCCTCTCACGTTTACCGATACCTTGCGCATCACCTTCAAAGGGGTCTTAGACCCCATCGGGGCTTTCATGAACCGGCTGGGGCTGATGCCCAACACGATGACCCTCCTCGGCCTGGCGGGGAACACCATCGGCGCGCTGCTCATCGCCCTCGGCTACGTCCAGATCGGCGGCCTGGTCGTGCTCTTGATGGGCCCAATCGACGCCCTGGACGGCACTATGGCGCGCCTGCGCGGCATGGCGGGTCAATTCGGGGCCTTTGTCGACTCGGTGACCGACCGCTACTCTGAGCTGGTGATCTTCATGGGACTGCTTTATTACTATGCCCGCCAGGATAACCAGTTAGCCGTCATGCTGGTATTCGCGGCCGCGGCTGGTTCGGTGCTGGTCTCTTACATCCGGGCCAGGGGTCAGTCCCTGGGCTGGGACACAAAGGTCGGCATCCTGACCCGCGTGGAGCGCTATCTGGTGCTGGCTCCGGCTTTGATCGTCAATTACCCCATAGTCGGGCTATGGATCATCGCCATCTTCTCGAACCTGACTGCCATCCAGCGCATCATCGACGTGCGCCGGCAGGCTTATCAAAACCCCACCAAAGAACAGTAAAGAACGGAGCGCCCCCAGCATGCCAACAGGTTTTCAGATCGGGCCTTTATTTGTTCATTATTACGGCATCATCCTTATGCTCGGGGCATTGGCCGGCGCCTGGCTGGCCAGCCAGGTCGCAAAGCAAAAGGGCTACGACACGGAGATCGTCTGGGACGCGCTGGTCTGGGTGATGATCGGCGGGATCATCGGGGCGCGGCTGTGGCATGTGTTCACGCCGCCCCAATCGATGGTCGATCAGGGCATCACGGCTGCCTGGTATTTGATGCATCCGCTCGACATCCTGGCGGTATGGCGAGGCGGGCTTGGCCTCCCGGGGGCGGTCATCGGTGGAGCGATTGCGCTTTTTCTGTTCTGCCGGCGCAACAAACATGATTTCCTCGCGCTGGCCGATATCGCCGTGCCAGGCCTGGCGTTGGGTCAGGCGATTGGCAGGTGGGGCAACTTCGTCAACCAGGAGGTTTACGGCGCTCCTTCCAACCTGCCCTGGGCCGTGAAGATCGATCCGGCCTACCGGTTATCTGGCTTTGAAAACGTCGAGACTTACCACCCGCTCTTCCTGTACGAATCGCTTTGGAGCCTGCTGAACATGGGAGTGCTGCTGTGGCTGTCTCGAAAACAGCCCGAATGGCTCAAGAAGGGCGACCTGTTGCTGGTGTACCTGATCATTTATCCGCTGGGGCGCTTTCTGCTCGAATTCCTGCGCCTCGACCCGGCCCGGGTCGGCCTGGTCAACATCAACCAGCTTCTTATGGGTCTGGTTGCGCTGATCGCTGCGGGCGCGCTGGCCTGGCGGCATCTGCGCAGACCGGCACACGAAACCCCAGCAAGCCCAACAGACAAGGGGTCAAATCTGTAAAGCTTTGCAATGATCTTTACCGAAAATCTTGGTAAAAAATTCGATGAATTCCAGGCCGTCGATGCAGTGAGCATCGATATCCCGGACGGTCAGGTGATGGCCCTGTTGGGGCCTAACGGCGCCGGGAAGACCACCACCGTCCGGATGCTCTCATCCATCCTCATCCCCAGCAGCGGGCGCGCCTGCGTGGCTGGCTTCGACACCGTGACCCATGCGGCCCAGGTGCGCGCCCACGTGGGTGTGCTGACGGAAAACCACGGTCTCTACAACCGCATGCCGGCGGGCGAATATTTGAACTTCTTTGGACAGCTCTACGGCCTGGAAGACCACAAGCGCCGCGAACAGGCCCAGAGGCTGCTTGAACATTTTGGGCTGGCCCCCAACGCGCGCCAGCCTATCGGTGAATTCTCGAAAGGCATGCGCCAGAAACTGGCCCTTGCGCGGGCGTTGCTCCACAACCCACCCGTGTTGCTATTAGACGAGCCCACCTCCGCTATGGACCCCGAGAGCGCCCGCCTGGTGCGCGATGCCATCCACACCCTGCGCTCAGAAGAGCGCACGATCGTGATCTGCACCCACAACCTGGCCGAAGCCGAGGAGTTGGCCGATCAGATCGCCATCATCCGCCAGGGTCGCATCATCGCCAGCGGCTCTCCGCTGGAGCTCAAGATGCGCATGTTAGGCCCGCTGGAGTTCGAGATCAAGCTGGCCGTCCATCTTAACGGCGCCCGCCCCGCCCTGCCCGAAAGCGTTACCCCCACCAGCAGCGGCGCTGACTGGCTACGTTACCAGACCGACGATCCGTTCAAGGACAACCCCCTGGTCCTCAAGCGGCTTTACGAGCAGGACCTGCCGGTGGTCAGCCTGCAGGAAGTGCCCCGCAGCCTGGAACAGGTTTACCTGCAGGCGATCAGTGCGGCAAGCCGGGCGGCAAGCCGTGCGGCAAGCCGGGCGGCGAGCCGTGCGGCAAGCCCGGAGCAGCATCCGTATGCTCAATGACCTCCAACTTGCACTGGTGATCACCCGCCGCGAGATCCGCGACACGTTCCGCGACTGGCGCATCATCTTTCCGATCCTGGTGTTAACCCTGATCTTCCCCTCGTTGATGAACTTTACCGCGCGCCAGGCGATCCGCTTTGTCGAACAGTACGATGCTCCGTTGGTGGCTGATCGCATGATCCCCTTCCTGCTCATGATCGTGGGCTTCTTTCCGATCTCGGTCTCGCTCGTGATCGCCCTCGAAAGTTTCGTGGGGGAGAAAGAGCGCCGCAGCATCGAACCGCTGCTCTGCTCGCCGCTGAGCGACGCCCAGCTTTACCTGGGAAAGCTGCTCGCGGCCATGATCCCGCCGCTGCTTGCGAGTTACATGGGGATCAGCGTCTATTTGATCGGGCTCTACATCCAGGTGGGCTGGACCCCCGAACCGATCCTGCTGGTCCAGATTATCGCCCTCACGACCGTCCAGGCTATCCTGATGGTCAGCGGAGCGGTTGTGGTCTCCTCGCAAACGACCTCGGTCCGGGCTGCAAACCTGTTGGCCTCTTTTATCATCATCCCGATGTCCTTCCTGATCCAGGGAGAAGCGATCATCATGTTTTGGGCGCGCTACAACATCCTCTGGTGGGCCATCCTCGGACAGGTCCTCATCGCGGGGCTGCTTGTGCGTACTGGCCTGGCATATTTCAACCGCGAAGAGATGCTCGGGCACGAGCTGGACACGCTCAATTTCCGCTGGGCGGGGCGGCGGTTCCTGACGAGCTTTCAGGGCAGCGCGCGCTCGATCATCGCCTGGTATCGCACCGAGCTGCCCACAACGCTGTCTCAGTTCAAACTTCCGCTCCTGGTTTCAGCGATCGGGCTCGTGATTGGGATCGCGGCCGGAGCAAGCCTGGCCGACGATTTCCCCATCCCCGCCAGGCTGTTGACCTTTGACCTGCTGAAGAACGGTTTTATCGAAGGTCTTGAGGTGATGCGGTTTCACTCCGCGGCCGGCGTGGGGACAGTCTGGTTACACAACCTGCGCGCGGCGTTGATCGCCAGCCTGCTGGGCGTGTTTTCCTTTGGTGTGCTCGGTCTTCTGATCCTGATCCTGCCCATGGTGGTCATCGGATACATCACTGCCAACATCGTGCTCTCGGGCGGCGCGCCGCTGCCCTTCCTGGCGGCCCTCGTGCTGCCGCACGGGATTTTTGAAATCCCGGCGATCCTGCTCGCAAGCGCGGCTATCCTGAACCTGGGCGCAACGCTGACCGCCCCGGCGCACGGCAAGACGATCGGCGAGGCCTGGCTGGTCTCCCTGGCGAAGTGGGGGCGCGTGATGCTTGGCCTGGTGCTGCCCCTGTTCCTGCTGGCGGCCATCGTCGAAGTGTATATCACGCCGTTAATCGCGGTGATGATCCTGGGAAAATAAAAACCAGGCCGGGCAAAGCCGGCGCCGCCGCTACCACCCCTGGATGAAGGGCAGCCACTCTGTGTTGTCGTGTAAATGGCGGGCAAACAGGTACTGGGCCGAGGAAGGCGGTTCCTGCGGCGCGTGCAGCAGCCGCATCTGAGCCTGTTCCGCGGTGCGCCCTCCTTTGTGGTGATTGCAGGCCGGGCATGCCGCCACCAGGTTCTGCCAGGAATGCGTCCCACCCAGCCGGCGCGGGATGACGTGATCGATCGTGAGATAGGGGACACGCTGGCCGCAGTACTGGCAGGTATAGTTGTCCCGCCGCAGGATCTCCCGTTTGGTCAGGTGCACAGTGGGGCGAGGACGTTTGATCATCTTATCCAGGCGGATCACAGAAGGCTTTGGGAACGACCTGCTGACCGAGCACACCTCGCCGCGCCCGTTCAACACCAGGCTTGCCTTTCCGTTCAAGACCAGCCCCAACGCCCGGCGCGTGCTGCACACATTGATCGGCTCGAAATTAGCGTTGAGAACCAAAACCGGTTCGTGCATGAGGCCCTCGCAAACTCCCGAAATTATAGCACGGCTGCGGTTGTTCGAGGTTAAGGAGAATTAACAACCGTTAACCCTGCCGTGAAATATGAAAATCCTTTATAATCCCACGGCATGGAGAACGAAGCCGTCGAGGCGCGCGAATTCCGTCCGGAGCTGCTTCCCAGGCGCGGAGAACGGGTCGCCTGGAGCCTGGCCGGGCTCGCTCTGGCTGCCTGGATCGTCCTGGCGCTGCTCGCAAAACCGGTCTTTATCGGCTTTGCCTTGCTGGCCATCGTGCTGCTGCTCTCCGCCCTGGCTATCAGCCTGGGGAACTGGACAGACCGCCGCACGCTGCTGCGGATCGAGCCGCAGGGCGTGCATTTCGAGAATGGGTTGCGCAAAACCAGCCTGCGCTGGGAGGAGATCCGCTCGGTCGAGGTGTACCCGTCCAACATGGGAGATAAAGTGCGCGTGCTCGGCGATCAGAACTATTTCAATTTTCGCACGCTCGGTGAAGTCCGCACGCACGGCGAGTTGAAGGGCCGGATGGGCTTTGCAGACGGCGAGCAGATCTTGCATCAAATTCTACGAAATGCCCACCTCAAAGACATGCGGCGGGCCGGTGAAGTGCAATATTATTCGCGCGAGTAAATCCGGTACTGCGGCGAGACCTGCACGCCCTCCCGCAGAGGGCGCTTTTTGTTTGAGCACCAATCCCTGGCTGCCGGGGATATGATCTGAGGAGACATATGTCGGACAAGTCGAAAACCATGACGGTCGACCAGCAGGTCGAATATCTGATGCAAGGCACAGAGTATGGAGATGAGGCGCTTCGCGAAGCTATGGCGCAGGAACTGCGCGAACGTCTGGTCGAGGCCAAAAAAGAAGGCCGGCCCTTGCGCGTTTATTGCGGCTTTGATCCACGCACCAGCGACCTGCACGTGGGACACACCGTCCCCATGCGCAAGCTGCGCCAGTTTCAGGAATTGGGCCACGAGGTGACCTTTCTGATCGGCAATTACACCTCGCTGATCGGCGACCCCTCCGACAAAGACCTCCTGCGCCCCCAGCTCACCCCGGAAGAGGTGGAGCACAACGCCCGCACCTACGCCGAGCAGGCCTACAAAGTGCTTGATCGAGACAGCACCCTCATTCGTTACAACGCCGAATGGCTCTCGAAACTGCATTTCGCCGACCTGATCCAGCTCGCCTCCAACTTCACGCTCCAGCAATTCGTCTCGCGCGAAAATTTCCGCCTGCGCTGGGAAAAGGGCGACCCGATCTACCTGCACGAGACGTTTTACGCCATCATGCAAGGCTATGACGCCTACGCCATGCGCTCCGACGTCCAGGTCGGCGGCACCGACCAGCTTTTCAACATCATCACCGCCGCCCGCAAACTCATGACTTTTATGGACGTCAAACCCAACATCGGGGTCATCCTGGGCATCCTGCCAGGCACGGACGGCGAGGTGAAAATGTCCAAATCGCTTGGCAATCACATCCCGCTGCTCTCCGACCCAGAAGATATGTATGGCAAAGTGATGAGCGTGCCGGACAAGGCGATGGGGCAGTACTTCCGCCTGATCACGCGCTGGACGCCCCCCGAGATCCAGGAAATTGAAAGCGGGCTGGCTCAGGGCCGCCTGCACCCGCGCGACGTCAAAATGAAGCTCGCGCGTGAGATCGTTTCGATCTACTACTCGCCCGATCAAGCCGCGCAGGCTGAAGCGGAGTTCGTGCGCGTCTTCCAACAGGGCGACCTGCCGGAGGACATGCCCGAATTTCAACTCAAAAACGACATGACCGTGCTCGACGTGCTGGTGGATTCCGGGCTGGTCGAGAGCAAGAGCGATGGGCGGCGCATGCTTGGACAAAACGCGGTCCGCCTCGACGGCGCGGCCCTCAAAGACCCCAACCAGCCCTTTCCCGGCCCTGGCGTGCTGCAGGTGGGCAAACGCCGCTACCTGCGCGTGCTTTGAGCCGGCCGCAGAGGAGTGCAAAACCCGAGGGACGCTGAACATCCCTCGGGCTTTTTTATCAAGGTTGGAGCAGCGCCCCGCCGATGTGCTCCGCCAGCGCGGGGTTGTGCTCCTCGAGAACCAATCCAAGCGCCAACGGTATGCCGTCTGCGGCAGAGAGAGTGCCGCCCAGATACCAGGTCAGCGGATCACCCGACCCCGTCTTCGTTTCCGAAAGCAATTGCCAGATCATTTCCCCCTTCAAGGCATATTTCTCTTTGAAACGCTGCGCCGCCTCGCTCGCCACCACCTCGAGCGGCCGGTCGAGGGCCGGCAGCAGCGTCCAACCGCTTCCCGGCAGGTTGACCGCCGTGGCAAGCCTGGGCGCGGGGCGCGTGCCCTCCGCGCTCAAGGCAGCCGCAACCAGCGCGGCCTGGAGTGGGCTGTAAAAACCCGGCTCGGGTTGATCGTTCACGGCGTCGCCCGTGGGTAAGCGCAGCCTCGGGGTGGGGTCCACCCCCAGCCCGGCGAAACCCTGCGGCAAGAGCTGATCCAGCTCACCCACCGGGTAACGCCCCAGCGTGGCCCGGTTGAACAGCGGCGCGTCATCCCGGCGCACCAGCTCCTCCCATTCTTCGCCCAACCGGTTGGCGTCGAAGCCTGGATGGGAGGCCATCGCCAGGATCTCGCCGGTGCTGGCGTTGAGCAGCACCAGCGCCCCGCGATGCCCCTCCAGCAGGTTGTCTGCCCGGGTCTGCAGGTCCAGATCGAGCGCCAGCCGGACGTCCAGACCGGGCGGCGGCTGGCCGTACACCATCTGGTTCCACCACGTTTCGATAAATGGGTAACCCTGCTGGCCGCGCAGATAACCATCCAGCGCCGCCTCCAGGCCCGACTGCCCATAGGCCGGGCTGGTATACCCCACCACGTTGCTCAGCGCCGGGTAAAGCGCCTGGCGGACATATGACCCCGGAGAGCCGGATGATTCGCTGATGATCTGTTCGTTTCGATCCAACAGGGCGCCGCGCCGGACGTAAAGGTCGCTCACGGCCCGGCGAGGGTTATCGGTGCGCGTCAGCAGGTTTGGCCCGCGATAAACCGCCCACCACCCGGCGATCAATGCCAGGAGCGCGATCACCAGCCCGACTGCCAGCCCAAGCTCCAGGAAAGGCCGCGCCTCCAGGGGGTAGGACGACCATTCCTCGCGCGACGTGCTCACGAGCAGGAGCAGCAGCAAAGCCAGGTAAGACACCAGCAGCGATGAGCCTCCGTAGGAAACAAACGGCAGCGTGATGCCGGTGAGAGGGAACAGACGCAGCGTGCCTCCCACGATCAGCAGCCCCTGACCAGCCAGGTAGGCCGTCAGCCCGGCCGCCAGGTAACGCCGGTAGTTATCGGGGCTGCGCAGCGCGATGACCAGCCCGCGCCCGGCAACCAGCGCCAACACGGCCAGCAGCCCCACGACCCCGAACAGCCCCGTCTGCTCTGCAACGGAAGCGAAGATCAAGTCGGAGTGCGCCAACGGCACGAGGGCGGGGCTGCCCAGCCCCGCCCCACGCCCGATCAAGCCGCCGTTGGCGACCGCCAGCAGCGCCTGGACGATCTGGTAAGAGCGGCCGCTCGGATCCAGCCAGGGGTTGAGCCAGGCTTCCAGCCGCAGGCGCACCACGTCATACGCCAGGTAGCCGACCACCCCGGCCCCAACGACGCCCGCCGCCGCCAACAGCAGGATGGCCCGGCGGCGCGTCGCTACATATACAATAGCCGCATACAGAAACAATAAGAGTGCCGCCGCCCCGAGGTCGCGCTGGATGCCGAGCAGGGCCAGCGCCAGCCCGGCCATCACCAGCGTTGGAGCCAGCAGCGGCAGCAACGGGGCCGCCGAAGTCGTACTCAATTGAGTCCCGGCTCCTTGACCGCCGTTGAGCGGATTGACCAGGGACAGCAGGGCCTGACGGTCGGCCATGACCGCCGCAAGGTAGGCGATCAGCATCAATTTGAGCGGCTCGGACGGCTGGAAATAAACCCCGCAGCAGCCCAGCCACATGCGCGAGCCAACCCCGAGCGGGTTGACGCCGAAAACCAGCGTCAGGGCGGTGAGCAGCAGGCTGGCAGTCAGCCACACGTACTTGAAGCGCCTCAAAAAGCCCAGATCGGGGGGCAGGCGAAAGCCCAGGACAAGCGCCGCCCCGCAGACCGCCAGCCAGACCGCCTGGCGCATCCCAAAGACGGGCAGCAGGCTCCAGATGGTGAGCATACCCCAGCCGCTCAACAGCGCCACGGCGGGCAGCAGGTAAGGGTCGTGACCCGTCAGCCGGCGCAGGGATTGGAGATGAGCCGTTCCAAACACGGCCGCCCAGACCAGCAGCCCAAGCCAGTGACCCCAGCGGAAAGGACCGGATAAAGAGCGCTGGAGCACCGCCGGGGACAGGCTCAAGTGTAGCGCGTAAAACGCCAGGAAAGCCCCGGCAAAAACCAGCAGGATAGATTGGGTCTTAGCGGGGCTGGCAGACCGGATGCGTACCAAAATAACCTATTTCAGGTATTTGCCCACCAGCAGGCTCAATTTCGCGCGCGTCGCAGCGGGGATGTACTGTGGGTTGGTGATCAGCGCGTCTTTCAGGGCGCTCCCGCAGGCGCAGTGACGCTCGGCGCTCCAGTTGGCGGCCAGGTGTGTAACCGCCTCCTGGGCGGTCTGCGTGTTGTGGTTGAGTACCTCCACCACGCGCTCGACCGTGACCGGGGCTTCACTCACATGCCACACGTCGTAATCCGTGACGTGCGCCATCACGGCGTAGCACATCTCGGCCTCGCGCGCCAGGAAACACTCAGGCGAGGCCGTCATCCCGATCAGTGACAAGCCCCAGGAGCGAAAGACGTTCGACTCCGCCCGCGTGGAAAAGCGCGGGCCCTCGATCGTGATGAACCCGCCCCCCAGGTGGACTTTTATGCCGGTGGCTTTGACCGCCGCATACACGCGCTGCGAGAAGTCGCCGCACAATGGATCCGCCACGCTGATATGCGCCACCAGCCCGTCGCCAAAGAAGGTGTTGGCCCGTTTTCTGGTAAAGTCAAACACCTGGTCAGGAATGACGATCTCGCCGGGGGTGAAATCCTCGCGCAGAGACCCACAGGCGCTGATGCTCACGATCCGCTCGACGCC
>JADYYC010000007.1 GCA_020853835.1 Anaerolineales bacterium | reverse complement strand
GCCTGGCGATCTGCCAGGACAACTTGCGCAACCCTGCCCCCGAAACCGGCACGCCGGAAGCGTCCGAAAGCCCCGAAGCGGACATGACGCCTACCCCCTAGGAGCGACGATGGAACGGGGATTGAGCAATAAGCGGCCCACCTTCCACCGCGAGCAGCGCGGGACGAGTTTTTACCGCATCATGACGCTCTTGGGTCTGATCGTTGGCGCGGTCTGGGTGTTGCTGTCGGTGCAGCGGCGCGAGATCATTTCGCCCTTTGAACCCACCCCCACGCCCACCCGCGTGGCGGAATCGTACTTCCTGGAAGCCCAGGCATATTTCGACGCGGGCGTGCTGGATAACCCCAGCACCCCGACCGCCGCGGCCGGCGAGCCGGCCGGCCCGGTGATCAACGACGCCATCGATGCCTACAAAGCCGCCCTGGCTGCGGACCCCGGCAATGCCAAAGCCTGGTCCGATCTGGCGCGCATCCAGGTGTACTCATCGAACATGCTCCGCAACGATACCGAGCGGTTGGCCCGGCTGGAAGAAGCCATGGCATCGGCCGACCGGTCTGTCGAGCTTGTGCCGGATGAAAGCTCCTACCGGGCGGTCCGGGCGTTTGTGTTGGATTGGTATGCGTTCAACCCGCTCGTTGACGCCGAAAAGCGCAGCAGCCTGCTCGTCGAGGCCGAAATGGAAGCCTCGCGCGCCTTCCAGCTCGATCCGGAGAACGCCCTGGCCCTCGCCTTCTACGCCGAGATCCTTGCCGACCAACAAAAGTGGACCCAGGCAGAAAAGTATGCCGCTCAGGCTGTCGCGCTCGGCCCCGACCTCATGGACACGCACCGCGTCTATGGATACGTGCTCGAATCTTTGGGACAGTACAACAGCGCCATCCAACAGTACCAGGAAGCGGTGCGCATCAACCCAAACATGACCTATATTTACGTCCGCATCGGGCAGAACTTCCGCGAAGGCATCCGCAACCCGAATCGGGCGCTGGAATACTTCGACCAGGCGGCCAAGATCAACCAGGCGCTCGGGGTGTATAACCCGCTGCCCTACATCGAGATCGCCCGCACTTACACCCAGATCGGCCAGTTTTTTGCCGCTTCGATCAACGCCGAGAAGGCCCTGGAGCTGGATCCGACCAACGCCCACACCTACGGACAGCTCGGGATCATCTTCCGCCGGGCGCGCAACTACGAGGGAGCCATGTCGCTCTTGCAGTGCGCGGTGGTGGGTTGCACCGCGGAGGAAAACGAGATGGGCAAAACCGCGGTTCAGGGGCTGCCGCTCACCAGCGTCACCGTCGCCTATTATTACGTCGAATATGGCACCAACCTGGCGTTTCTGAGCCGCCCGCACGAGAACTACTGTCCCACGGCTCGCGAGGTGCTGGCGAAAGTGCGCCAGGCTTACCCTGACGACCCGATCCTGATGGGGATCGTGGAGGACAGCGAGGGCATCTGCCGCCGGCTGGAGGCCTCGCCCGCGTCCGCCCCCTCGCCCACGCCCACCCCGCTTGAGACGCCCCAGATGTAAACGTTTTGTTAGAAATTTAAACGATCGACGCTTTTTCCCCTTGACGTCCAATTCAAAACTGAGTATGATTTGACCCGCTAGTTAGCACTCGTCGCGATGGAGTGCTAACTAGTCTGCATGTAAACGTTCGTCAAATCACCAAAACCAATCCTGGAGGTTAGTATGTCCCTTAAGCTCAAACCACTCGGCAATCGTGTAGTGATCGAGCCCCTCGAGCAGGAAGAAGTCACTGCTGGAGGTATTGTTCTCCCCGAAACCGCAAAAGAAAAACCGCAAAAAGGCAAGGTCCTCTCTGTGGGGCCTGGCGACCGCGACGAAGACGGCAAGTACATCCCGATGGATGTCAAGGATGGCGATACGGTCCTGTTCGCAAAGTACGCTGGCACAGAGATCAAGGTGGATGGCAAAAAACTGCTTATCCTGCGCGAAAGCGATCTGCTTGCAATCGTTCTTGAGTAATTTCATACCCGAAGGAGCATCCAAATATGGCTAAGCAATTGATTTTCTCCGAAGACGCACGACACCGGCTTTCTAAAGGCATGGACACCCTGGCTACGGCGGTCGTCACGACCCTGGGCCCCAAAGGGCGCAACGTGGCCCTGGACAAGAAATTCGGCTCCCCCACCATCACCCACGACGGCGTTACGGTCGCCAAAGAGATCGAACTGCAAGACCCGTTCGAGAACATGGGCGCCCAACTGCTGAAGGAAGCTGCGACCAAGACCAACGACATCGCCGGCGACGGCACCACCACTTCCACCGTGCTGGCTCACTCGATCGTGCTCGAAGGCATGAAGAGCCTGGCGGCTGGCTACAACCCGATGCTGCTCAAGCGCGGCGTCGAAGCGGCTACCAAAGTCGTGGCCGATAAGATCAACGAACAATCCATCGAGCTGACCACCAAGGCCGAGATTGCCAACGTTGCCTCGATCTCCGCCCAGGACCGCCAGATCGGCGAGTTGATCGCCGAGGTGATGGACAAAGTCGGCAAAGACGGCGTGATCACGGTCGAAGAATCCAAGGGCCTCGAATTCGAGACCGAGTACGTTGAAGGTATGCAGTTCGACCGCGGTTACATCTCGGCTTACTTTGTCACCGATGCGGAACACATGGAAGCCTCGATTGACGAACCTTACCTGCTGATCCATGACAAGAAGATTTCGGCTGCTGCCGACATCGTCCCCGTGCTCGAGAAGCTGGTCCAGATCGGCAAGCGCGACCTGGTCATCATCGCTGAAGATATCGATGGCGAGGCGCTGGCGACGCTCGTGCTCAACAAGCTGCGCGGCATGCTCAACGTGGTGGGCGTCAAGGCCCCCGGCTTTGGCGACCGGCGCAAGGCTATGCTGCAGGATATCGCTATCCTGACCGGCGCGCAGGTGATCTCGGAAGAGACCGGGCGCAAGCTGGAGAGCACCACGGTCTCCGACCTGGGCAAAGCTGAGAAGATCGTCGTCTCAAAAGACGACACCACCATCATCGGCGGCAAAGGTGAAGCCCCCCAGATCAAGGGCCGCATCGAGCAGATCCGGGTCGAGATCGACAAGAGCACCAGCGATTACGACAAAGAGAAGCTGCAGGAGCGGCTGGCGAAGTTGTCCGGCGGCGTGGCGATCATCCGCGTCGGCGCGGCGACCGAGACCGAGCTCAAAGAGAAGAAACACCGCGTGGAAGACGCCCTCTCGGCGACCCGTGCCGCGGTTGAAGAAGGGATCGTCCCCGGCGGCGGCGTGGCGCTGATCAATGCCATACCCGCCCTCAATGAACTGAAAATGGAAAGCGACGACGCCCAGATCGGCGTGAGCATCGTCCGCAAGGCGCTCGAAGTGCCGCTGCGCAAAATTGCCGAAAACGCCGGCAAGGACGGCTCGGTAGTTTTGGAAGGCGTGCGCCGCGCCCAGAAGGAAAAGAAGAACAACAAGATCGGCTACGACGTCATCAAGGAAGAGTACCTGGATATGGTCGAAGACGGCGTGATCGATCCGGCTAAGGTGACCCGTGGCGCCCTCGAGAACGCCACCTCGATCGCGGCGATGATCCTCACGACCGAAGCTCTGATCACGGACATCCCCGAGAAGGAAAAATCGGCTCCCCCGCCGATGCCCGAATACTAGAAGATGGGCTCCGGGCGCCCCAAAAAGCGCTCTCCCCGGCCTCGACCCCGAGGCCGGGTTTTTGTTATAATGAGCGGATTACCGGTTATCGCCTTATAAGTAAAGGATGGAACAGAGATGACGATCGAAACATGGAGCCAGGTAGACAACTACCTTGAGGAATTATTTGTCACGCCCGACCCTGTCTTGGCTGCGGCGCTGAAAGATGCTGCGGAAGCGGGCCTGCCCGCCATCCAAATTACCCCCATCCAGGGGAAGTTGCTGGGCATGCTGGCGCGCACCGTTAGAGCGCGGCGCATCCTGGAGATCGGCACGCTGGGGGGGTACAGCACGATCTGGCTCGCGCGGGCGCTGCCCGCGGGCGGGCGGCTGATCACGTTGGAGGTCAACCCGGTCCATGCCGGGGTGGCGCGCAAAAATTTACAGCGCGCCGGGCTGGATGGGGCGGTCGAGGTGCGCCTCGGTCCGGCGCAGGACAGCCTACAAAAAATGGTGGATCAACGCGTTGAGCCGTTTGATCTGGTGTTCATCGATGGGGATAAGCCAAACTACCCGGACTACCTGCGCCTGGCGGTAAAGCTCAGCCATCCTGGAAGCCTGATCGTGGCGGACAACGTCATTCGAGGCGGAAAGGTTGCGGACGAGCACAACCAGGACGAAAACGTGCGCGCCATGCGCGACTTCAACGCGGCCCTGGCGGGCGAGAAGCGTCTCATGGCGACCGAGATCCAGACGGTCGGCAGGAAGAACTATGACGGCTTTGCGCTCGCGCTCGTGATCGAAGACGGCAGGTGATTTTTGCATATTTGATGATGAATGATCGCGGGCGCAGCTGTCCCGCCGATTTTTTATAAAAAGGTTTCTAGACAAAAGCCGCCTTCCGTGCTAGAATGTCAGGGGAGTACAGTCAGGTTTTTGCAAGGGTAAGTATTCCTTTTGTTGAAAAGGCGCTTTTAGCAGTTCTTTTTCAAGCCCCGGCCAGCGAACCCCTGGTGGGGCGTTTTCAATGTAAAAATAACCCTCGAGCCGGCGCGTTTCTGTGCCAGCCCGAATATATAGATTAAGGAAAAGTATGAGTAACAAGAAACTAAGAATCGTCCCCCTTGGGGGACTGGGGGAAGTTGGCAAGAACATGATGGTTTACGAGTATGGGCAAAACATCCTCATCGTAGACACCGGGCTGATGTTCCCCGAAAATGACATGCTGGGGATCGACTACATCATCCCCGATTTTCGCTATCTGGAAGACAAAGCCGACCTGGTGCGCGGCATCGTGATCACGCATGGTCACGAGGATCACACCGGCGCAATTGCGCACGTGGTGGAGCGGTTCAACGCCCCCATCTATGCCACCCCGCTCACGCGCGGGTTGATCGAAGCCAAGCTGGCGCGCAGCGGCGTGAGCAGCAAAGCCCGCCTGAACACCATCCAGCCCGGCGATACCGCCTGGATCGGCCCCTTTCAGGTGGAGTTCTTTCACGTCTGTCACTCCATCCCCGACGGCGTGGGGCTGGGCATCACCACCCCCGCCGGCCTGGTGATCCACACCGGCGATTACAAGTTCGACCACACCCCTGTGGATGGCTGGCCGACGGATTATGCCAAGCTGGCCGAGCTCTCCAACCGGGGCGTGCTGGCGCTCTTGGCCGACTCGACCAACGCCGACCGGCCCGGCTGGACGCCCTCGGAGAAGGTGATCGATGGGGCATTTCGGGATGTTTTCCGCAACGCCCCCGGTCGTATCATCGTGGCGAGCTTTGCCTCGCTGATCTCGCGCATGCAGCAGGTCGCCAACGCCGCGCTGGAACACGGGCGCAAGATGGCGTTTGTGGGGGCAAGCATGGTCGAAAACGCCAAGATCGCCCGCAAGCTTGGCTATCTGGACTTGCCGGACGACCTGGTGGTCAGCCTCGAACAGGCGCTTAAGCTGGATCCTAAGGAGGTCGTTCTGATGTCCACCGGGACGCAGGGCGAGCCGACCTCGATCGTCGGGCGCCTGTCGATGGGGACGAACGCCCAGTTCGATCTTCAGGAAGGCGACACGGTGGTGCTTTCCTCGCACCCCATCCCCGGGAACGAGGAGAGCGTCTATCGCACGATCAACCGCCTCTTCCGCCGCGGCGCGACCGTGATCTACGAGGGGATCGCGCCGGTGCACGTCTCTGGACACGCCAGCCAGGAGGAGATGAAGCTCCTCTTACACCTGGTTAAGCCCAGGTTCTTTATCCCGATCCACGGCGAGCTGCGCCACTTACAGCAGCACGCCAGCCTGGCGCGCCAGGTCGGCGTCCCGGATGAAAACATCGCGGTCATCGAGAACGGGAGCGTGGTCGAGTTCGAGGACAACCAGATGAAGATCGGCGAGCGCGTGCCCGGAGGATATGTGTTTGTCGATGGGGCCGGCGTCGGCGATATCGGGTTGGCCGAAGTGCGTGAACGCGAGGCGCTCGCCCGGGACGGCTTTATCCTGGTCAACCTGAGCCTGGATGAGACCAGCCGGCGCCTGCGCGAGGAGCCCGAGATCATCACCCGCGGCTTCATCCAGAACCGCATGGGCGACGAGCTCATCGATGGCGCGCGCGAGGTGATCCAGCAAGCCGTGCGCAACGGCAACGGCGACTTGCAGCAGGATCTGCAGCAAGCGATCAAGTCGTTTCTCTTTAACCGCACCCGCCGCCGCCCGATGGTGTTTGTAACCCTGAGCCGCAGTTGAGAGCGCGTTTCTAAAACCGTGCGGCTGTCGCATTCATCGCGGCAGCCGCTTTTTTTATTCCTTCCAGCCCGCCTGCCCGACCAACGGCACAAAAGCGACCGTCAGGATGTCCTCGTGCTTGAATTGATCGCCCTCCCGCTGCCAGCGTTCGAGCACCTGTCCGCTGCGCTTCCCCACCGGGATCACCAGGGCGCCGCCGTCTTCAAGCTGGTCGAGCATGGCCCGGGGCGCGCTGGGCGCGCCCGCGCTGACGACGATCCCTCGGTAGGGCGCATATTCGATCAGCCCCAGCGTGCCGTCCCCCAGGTGCACCTGGACGTTGTCGATCTTCAAGGCCTGTAGGGTGCGCTCGGCCTGTTCCGCCAGGCTGGCGAGGCGCTCGATGGTGTGAACCTGCCTCGCCAGGCAGGAGAGCACAGCCGCCTGGTATCCCGAACCGGTGCCGACCTCCAGGACTTTCTCGTCGCCCTGCAGCCCCAGCAGCTCCGCCATGAGTGCCACGATGTAGGGCTGCGAGATCGTCTGCCCTGCCCCGATCGGCAGGGGGCCGTCGGCGTACGCCAGGTGCCGATACTCCCTGGGGACGAAGGCGTGGCGCGGAATGCTGCGCATAGCCTCCAGCACGCGCTCGTCGCGGATGCCGCGGCCGGCGATCTGGTTTTGCACCATGCGCTCGCGCTGAGACGCAAAGTCGTCTTTATCTACCATTAATATGGATTATACATGTTTATTTCAGCGGAATCAGCGCCTGGTCGAAAAGCTCCCCGTTTTTGTCGATCGCCGATAGCTCGATCCGGTCGGAATAGATGTTGAGCAGCACGAAGTGCGTCCGGCTGGCAAATTCCTGGCTCTGCGGCAGGATCGTCCCCGCCGCATACAGCGTGCCCGAGCCACCCCCGGCCACGATATAAGTGATGCCGTCCGCGATCAGCCGCTCGTAGTGATGGCTGTGCCCCGAGAGCGCCAGCGGCGCCTTTGCCGCGCTGAACTGCGGATGCCAGAACTGGCGCACCGCAAGCTGGTCATCCGGGTGCACCGCGCCGCTGAAGAAGGGCGGCACGTGAAACACCGGGATGGTGAAGCGAAAGCGCGGGTCGGCCAGCCGCTCTGCCAGCCAGGCGTCTTCCTCTTTCCAGCCCGGCTGTCCGAAGAACACCTGCGTGTCGAGCATCAGGAACTGGATGTCGTTGTAAGCAAATGCGTAATACTGTCGCGCCCGCGGCGCCCCTGGGTCGTTGAAGCGCGGGTCCGGAAAGGCGGGGAAGGCGTAGTAATAGTAATAGCTGTCCTGCCAGCGCGCCTCTGCGTCATAGTCATGGTTGCCTATCACGGTGTAAATCGGCAGCCTGTGCAGGAGCGGCGCCAGCGTCTGGAAGTACTTGAGCCCGTAAGCTTCGACCGCGTTGGCGTCGTCCTCGATTTTATCCACGATGTCTCCCGCGTTGATCGCAAAATCCAGCTCGTGCGTCATCATCTGGTTCACCAGCGCCGCGGTCGAGGCGTCGCCAAAGCTGGCGTCGCTGAAAACGGCGATGCGCAGCGGTTCCCTGCCGTCCGGGGTTCGAAACCGCAAAGTGCCCCACGGTTCGCCGAGCAAGAGCGGCTGCTGAAATCCCGCTGACTGGCTGCCCAGGCCCAGCGCGGCCAGGTACTCCGCGCCCGGCTCGAGCCCTTCGAGCGTGATCATCTGGCGGGTCTCGGCCGGGTCGATCGCGACCGCCTGGGTCTGGGCCGGCTCAGGAGAAATTCGCTGGTAGAACAGCACCCCCTCCGCCGCCGCGCTGAGTTCGAAGAACAGGCTCGCTTGTTCGGGCATCAAGTGCCGGATCGTCAGGGGGAGGACGAATGAAAACGGGCTGGGCGGCAGGTTCATTGCGCCGAGGTCGGGATAGGACGGTTTTTGTTCGGTTGGGATGACCGGCGAGGGCGCGGCCGCGCGTTCGGTCGGGGTCGGGTTAGCGGGCTGTGCGGGGGCTGGTGGGGTCTCCGGTGCCGCCGCAGGGGTGCTCGCCGCCGGGGCGGGGGGCAGGGTCGTCATCGGCTCGGATAACAGCCCGCAGCCCAGGGCGAAGAACAACAACAGCGAAAGCTGTAATAGCTGGAAGCGTCTTTTTATTGGGTGTCTCACGGTTATAGTTGAGTTTCCT
>JADYYC010000006.1 GCA_020853835.1 Anaerolineales bacterium | reverse complement strand
TGAGGCGGGTCAGCGGGGCGATGCCGCTCTCGATCAGGTCGCGCAGCACGTCTCCCGCCCCGACCGACGGAAGCTGGTCCACATCCCCGACCAAAAGGAGGTGCGTCCCCGGCTCGATCGCCCGCAGGAGTTGGTAGGCGAGGGTGAGGTCGAGCATGGAGGCCTCATCGATCACCAACAAATCGGCTTTGAGCGGATTACCAGGCCCGAACTTGAAGCCCTCGCCCGGGGAGAAGCCGAGCAGCCGGTGGATGGTGCTGGCGGGATGCCCCGTGGCCTGCGAAAGGCGCCGGGCGGCGCGGCCGGTTGGCGAGGCAAGCAAGAAGCGCTTGCCAGACGCATCAAGAACCTCGATCAGCGCCCTGAGCGTGGTCGTCTTCCCCGTTCCAGGGCCGCCGGTGAGCACGCTAAGCGGGTTGGAGAGCGCCATGCGGACGGACGCCTGCTGTTCAGGCGACAGGTCCGGGTCGAGAGCGACAAAGGCGGGCGGTATGTCGCTGAGGCGGGTCGGAAAGGCGGTCCCAAGCAGGCGCAGCCGCTCGGCTGCGCCCCGTTCGCTGTGATAAAACGGCGCCAGGTAGACCGCCTCCCGGTCGCCAGCTTCGCCCTGCCGGCCTTGCCCGCCGGATAAAGCGCTGATTTCAGGCGGCAGGCGCTCCAGGCAGGCGCGCCCCTCCTGGGCCAGGCGTTGAACCGCGGGTTGCAGCGTTTCCGCGCCCACCTCCAGCAGGCTCGCGGCCCGGCTGGTCAACTCGTCTTGCGGGACGAAGACATGCCCCTCATTTCCGGCCTGGTCGAGGACGTACAGCAGGCCCGCCTCCAGCCGGCCCGGGTGATCGGCGGGAAGCCCCAGCGCCTGTGCGATGCGGTCGGCGGTCTTGAACCCCACCCCATGAATGTCCTGCGCCAGGCGATAGGGGTTGGATTTGACGACCGAAAGCGCCTGGTCGCCGTATTGTTTGTAGATTTTGACCGCCAGGTTGGTGCTTACCCCATAGCTGTGAAGAAAGAGCATGATCTCTTTCACATGTCTCTGTTCCTGCCAGGCGGCGGAGATCAACCCGGCCCGCTTTGGGCCGATGTCGGGGACTTCGAGCAGCCGCTCGGGTTGGCGCTCGATGACATCCAGCGTGTCCGCGCCAAAGCGGCCCACGATGCGCTCGGCCAGGCGCGGGCCGATGCCGCGCACCAGGCCTGAACCCAGGTAGCGGCGAATGCCGGCCGCGCTGGCGGGCAGGGCCTGCTCGCAAACCTGGGCCTGGAACTGGAGCCCGTGGCGCGGGTGGTTGATCCACTCCCCCTGCAGGCGCAGGTGCTCCCCGACGGACAACTGTGGCAGGTTGCCTGTGACAGTGACCAGGCCCTCCCGGCTGGCGCGTGGCGGGCGCCCATGCTCGGGCTTCAACCGCAGCACGCTGTAACCGTTCTCGGGGTTATAGAAGGTGATGTGCTCGACCGAGCCGTTCAGGTTTTCCATGCTGGAAGAGAGAAAGCGCCAGGCGCATGTCTCAAACGCCTGGCGCAGAGGGCTTCTAGGGAAGCTTGCCCGATTGGGCCCAATCGTCCCCCACCACGAGCTCGATGTCATAGGGCCTAGCGGGGTCGTAGAGGTGATGGATGCGATAGGGGTTGATCGCCATTAATTCCACCAGGAATTTGAGGGTGTAGGGCTTGCCGGTGAAAAAGGTGATGTCGGTCGTTCCGCTGTACTGGGCGGCATTGCCGGTCTCGACCACATTGATGCCCTGGGCTTTGAGGTATTCGGTGGTGCTGGCAGCCAGGCCGGGCACGGAGCTGCCGTTCATGACCGCCACGCGCGCCCCCTCCTGTTTGACCAGCTCAGCCAGGTCGAGCGTGCTGGCGACCGGGCTGGCGGGACCGCCCTCGCTGAAAATCTCGTCCCGCAGGCTACGGATCTTCTCGGTTAGCGGCTTGAGGACCTGTTGTGTCCCGTCCGGCGATTGGGCAAATGCGATTTGCTCGGTTCCGATCGCGCCGCGCTTGATGTTCTCCTCAGGGATTTGGATCGCCAGCCACGCCAGCTTGATGGCGTCTTCCAGGCTCAGATTGGCGTGCACGCCCGAGGAAAATTCGCCGTAAAGGGTGGGCGCTTTCGAGATCAGGAGCGGCAGCAGATCGTATTCGAGCATCCGCTTGCGAATGCTCATGATCACCTGCTGCTGGCGCTGCGCCCGGTCGAAATCGCCGCCTTCCGACTTGCGATAGCGCACATAGGCCAGCGCCAGGTCGCCCGGGAAGTTGTAGTGACCCGGCTTGATGCGCTTGACTTTGCCATCGCCGAGCGTATCCAGCTTGATTTCCTGATCGACGTCGAGCTCCACGCCGCCAATCTCGTCGATAAAGCGTGAGAACGCGCCGAAATCGACCTGGGCGTAGTAGTCGATCTGCACGCCAAGCAGCTCCTCGACCGTATCGGCTGCGAGCTGCGGGCCGCCGCCCGGGAGCTTGTTGGCCTCGCCCAACATATAGGCGGTGTTGATACGACCGTATTCAAAGCCGGGAATGTTCACCCACAGATCGCGCGGGATCGAGAGGATCCCCGCGGTGCGGTTGATGGGGTCGACGGTGAGGAGGATCATGGTATCGGTGCGCGGCGGACCGTCGCCCGCCTCCCAATCGCGATAATCCAGGCCCATCACCAGCATTGAGACGCGGTTGGCGCCATCCCAGGTGGGGTGCGTTTCGGCATCCAGCGGCGCGGGCGGAACCTCCGCGCCCGGCGCGGGCGCGCCCGGCTCCAACCCGGTAACCGGCGCCGCCTCTTGGACAGAGACGCCCGCCAGCTTGGTGATTTTCCAGGAAGCCACAAAGTCGCGCACGGTCACAAAGGTCAGAAAAGCGGCCAGCACGGTGATCAAGAAGAACCCGGCCAGCAACGCGATGCGCAGCGTGAGAACCGTGCTTGCACCTGTGCGGCCCGGAGTAGAATTTTGCACTTTTTCGATTCCAGCCATAAATATTTCCTGTGTCGTCAGCCCTGGCTCAGCCCGAGCCAAAAGCAGCGCGATTATAACACGCTCGTTTGGGGCGAAAATCAGGTTTTGATGAGTGCCCGCGAGCGCCCCGAGCCCGTATGTCAAGGGGCGCAAAATAGGTATAATGATCTTATCAAGCGGTTATCCAGAGCAGGGGCGGCGGCCCGCGCCCGCCCCTGCTGGTATGCTTCCTGCACCAAACTGACCGGCTGTGCCGTCAAACATCACCTCCACCTGCCAGCCCGTCCGGAGACAGAGCATGGATGATTTTGAAGAAGCAAAAATGGCGAAATCGATCTATAAGGCCGAGATCCTCTCCCGCCCCAACGTGGTGGGTTTGGGGGTCGGCTACAAGACGAGCGGCAGCCGGGTGCTCGATGAGTTCAGCCTGGTGGTGCTGGTGCGCAACAAGCTGCCGCCGGTGAGCCTGCGCCCGCAGGAGATGATCCCGGCCGAGGTGGCCGGGGTGCGCACGGACGTGCTCGAGGTGGGAGTGCTGCGCCCGTTCGTCTCTCACACCGAGCGCGTGCGGCCTGCGCCCGGGGGCGTGAGCATCGGGCATTACGAGATCACCGCCGGGACGCTGGGCTGCGTGGTGCGCGACCGGAGCAGCGGCGAGCCCATGATCCTCTCCAACAACCATGTGCTGGCAAACCGCAACGCGGCCCAACTGGGCGACCCCATCCTGCAGCCCGGCCCGGCAGACGGCGGCGTGCCCGAGCGCGATACCATCGCCCTGCTGGAGCGGTTCGAGACCATTCGTTTCAACGAGGAACCGCCCACCTGCAGCCTGGCGCAAGCGTACGCGCGCTTTGGGAACACCCTGGCGCGCTGGGCGGGATCGCAGCACCAGGTGCAGGCGGTCCAGTTGCGGCCGCAGGCAACCAACCAGATCGACGCGGCCCTGGCGCGGCCGATCGCAGCCGCCGATGTGGTGGATGAAATCCTCGAGATCGGAAAGGTGAACGGCGTCGGCGAAGCGGAGTTGGGGATGGAGGTGATCAAATCGGGGCGCACGACCGCCTTCACCAGCGGGACGATCAACGTCCTGGACGCCACGGTGACGGTGAATTACGGCGACGAGCGCACGGCCACCTTCGAGCACCAGATCGTCTCCAGCCCGATGTCGCAGGGCGGGGATTCGGGCTCGCTGCTCGTGGCGAGCGAAAGCAAGTTCGCGGTCGGGCTGCTGTACGCCGGGTCCAGCCAGGCCACGCTGTTCAACCCGATCCAGACGGTGTTGAAGATCCTTAAAGTTGAACTGGCCCTGCCGGCCGCAAAGGCGCTCGACCAGCGTCAGAGCGCGCTGGAAAGAGCCCAGGCAGTCAAGGCGGCCTACGAAGCCGAGCTGCTCGCCATGCCCAACGTGGTTGGCGTGGGCATCGGGCTACAACACAAGGAGGGGCGCCGCACAGATGAGATCGGGCTGGTGGTGATGGTCGATCACAAGCTGCCGGACGCACTGCTGCGACCCGAGGAACGCCTGCCCGACGAGATCGACGGCGTGCCGGTGGACGTCAAAGAGGTCGGGCAGCTCCGGGTGGATTGAGCCGCCCCCTTGAGGCCGGCGCGCCCTGTTCGGACGTTCACGCCCGCGGTGAGGAGCCTCCCCGCGGGCGTTTCCATTCAAAGGGCGGCTGAGGCTTGCGAGATTGTCAAGTCCACCGGACAGATTCGTTGGTTATAATCCTCTACAGCGGACAACCGGACTGCCAACCCCGCCGCGCGCAGCCTGTATTTCGCACGAGGTCAAAAGATGAACATGAGTTATGCGCAATTTCGCCTGAAAACCTTCCACTTGCTGGTCTGCCTGATCTGTGCCGGGAGCGTGTGCCTGTCCCCGCTCGGATCTGCGACGGCGCTGGCGGTCGAGCCTTATACAGCAGCGCCCCGCCAGGCCGCGGCGCCGCTGGCGACTGTGTATTACGTGGACGTCAGCGCACCGGGGGGCGGGGACGGGCTGAGCTGGGCGACGGCGTTTCAAACGCTGCAGGCCGGGCTGGCAGCCGCCAGCAGCGGCGACGAGGTCTGGGTGGCGGAAGGCGTCTACACACCGGGCGCGCCCGGCAACCGGGCTGCGACGTTCACGCTCAAGGAGGGGGTCAAGGTCTACGGCGGGTTCGCCGGCGGCGAGAGCCTGCGCACGGAGCGCGACCCCGAGAGGCGCCGCACGATCCTCAGCGGCGACCTGCAGGGCGACGATTCGGGCATGGACAACAAAACCGACAACAGCTACCACGTGGTGACGGCCCTGAGCGGGATCACGCACGCGACCCTGCTCGACGGCTTCACCATCCAGGGCGGTTACGCGGACGGGAGCGACCCCGACAACAACGGGGGCGGGATGCGAAATGTCAGCAGCGAGCCGGTGCTGTTCCGCATCACCTTCCTGGGCAACTTCGCCGCCGAGGGGGGCGGGGCGATGCACAACAGCGGCAGCAACCCCAGGATCTATAGCTGCACGTTCATCAACAACCTGGCCGGCGAAGGGGGCGCGATTTACAACGCCAGCGGCAGCGCCCCGCGCGTGGTGAGCACGGTCTTGAACGCAAACCAGGCCGATAAGGGCGGCGCGATTTTCAACGCCAGCGGCAGCAGCCTCGATATGTCCAACGCAACCGTGGCCTACAACAGCGCGCCGAGCGGCGGCGGCGGGATCTACAACGCCACGAGCGGGCCAAAGGTGAAAAACAGCATCCTGTGGGGCAACAGCGCGGCGAGCGGGGCGCAGATTTTCAACTCCATTGGTTACACCTTCGAGCTCCAGCAAAGCCTGGTGCAGGGCGGCGAACCGGCGTACGTGCAGGTCACCGGCGTGCTGCTGACGATGGACCCCCAATTCGTGGACTGGGACGGCCTCGACGACCAGCCCGGCACGCTGGACGACAACCTGCGGCTGAAGTTCACCTCCCCCGCGATCGACTCGGGCGATAACTCGCTCGTCCACCTCGACGCCTACGACCTGAACGAGAACGGCAGCACGAGCGACGAGGCGCCCGACCGGGACGTGCGCGCCCGGCGGGTGGAAATCGTCTTTGTGGTGGACGCCGGCCCCGGCTCGCCGCTGGTGGACCTGGGCGCATACGAGGCGCGCGTGCTTTACGTGAAGAAGACCGCCAGCGAGCTGGACAACGGCGTCTCCTGGCTGAACGCCTACCGTTCGCTCTCGAACGCCCTCAGCAAGGCGGTGACCGGCGACGAGCTGTGGGTGGCGCAGGGCTTGTACACCCCCACGCTGCCGCTGGCGACGCCCACCGTGTCGGACACCTTCCGCATCCGCCAGGGGCTGGCGCTGTACGGCGGCTTTGCGGGGAACGAGTTTGAGCGCAACCAGCGCAAACCGCTGACCTACCGGTCGATCCTGAGCGGCGACCTGGCGGGGAACGACATCGGTTTTACAAACAACGGCGAGAACAGCATGAACGTGGTGCGCATGAGCAACGTGGATCAGCACACCGTGCTGGACGGGTTCACCATCCAGGGCGGGAACGCGCAGTATTATCCATACAAGATGTCTTCGCTGCACGACGAACGCTTAATGGCCCAGATCCTGGACGAACAGATCAACGCCCCGTTGGACAGTCCTCCGTTCTACGTCTACAGCGGCGGGGGGATGTACCTGGATCAAGCCAGCCCGCTGCTGGTCAATTTAACCTTCTTCCGTAACTTTGGATACCAGGGCGGCGGGGTGTACAGCCGGATCGGAACCCCCCATTTCTTCAACTGCGCCTGGATCGGCAACGAGGCCCTGTTAGGAGGGGGGCTGTGGACCACCGCCTCCGGCGCCCAGGTCGTGACGGCGCTGTTCGACGGCAATCGCTCTGAAGGGCAGGGAGGCGGGGTGTTTATCGCATCGAGCAGCCCGCTCTTTGTCAACGTCACCTTTTCGCAAAACGTCGGGAACCTGCGCAACGACCCAGAAATACTTGTAGATGGGGACGCGGTGCACGTCACGCAGGCCTCGAGCAAGCCGTTCTTCCGCAACGCCATTTTCTGGGGGAACGACGACGAACCGTTCAGTTTTCACCAAAACGGCACTGCCACGCTCAACTATGTGATCAGCCAGACCGGCTGCCCCGCCGGGGCGACCTGCACCAACCTGCGCACGACCGACCCGCTGTTCTTCAACCCGCTGGGTATGGACGGGCAGCCCGGCACGCTCGACGACGACTTCAGGATCCCGTTCGGCTCGCCGGCGCGGGACATGGGAAGTAACTTCTACCTGCCGGCCGACATCTGGGATATCAACAACAACGGCAACACCAGCGAGAAGACGCCCTACGACCTGGCCTTGCAGCCGCGCCTGCAGGGCGTCGCCCCGCCCTACACGGTC
>JADYYC010000005.1 GCA_020853835.1 Anaerolineales bacterium | reverse complement strand
GTGGCGATAATCCAGACCCGATCGGCCTGCACTTCGCCATATTCGTGCGCAAGTAAATTGCGCAATCCGATCATCCCGCGCCAACGGGTCCATACACCACCTGTTTACCCCGCAGTATCGAACTCCGCCGAAAAGGATTGCGCAGCCCGGCTTTTTCCACCAGGTCCACAGGCCGGTCAAAGATCGCTTCAAGCTCATCCTGCATGCGCACCAGGTCGAACAAATCCCAGGCTGCGCCTTCCGTAAAATCGATCAGGACATCCACATCGCTTTCTGCGTTGAACTGGTCGCCGAGAACCGAACCAAACAGCGCCAGCTCAACAACCCTCCATTTGCGGCAGAAGTCGGCCAGCTTTTGTTCAGGAATATCGATCCTTGCCTCGCGAGCCATAATCACACCCTGGGTACCTTTGATCCTATTCTAATCCAAATCCAGCTAACCTGCGCCGTGCCTTTTTGCCCACGTCTGCGCCCACCGCCCCAGCGAGGGGTCGTACCACCTCGTCCCCCCGTCCCGCGCTCCGCCATCGCCGCCCCGCGCGGCTTTACAGCCTGCCCTTAGCTTAGCAAATTATGAGGTCGCAGTCAACTACCTCTGCCCGCCCGGACAACGCAAAACAGAAAAATCCCCTTTGCAAAACGCACGCTTTGTGCTACACTTCCCGTCCGGCTGAGCCAAATATGCGCTGCGCCAGCCCGGCCCGGAACGTTCCGGCGCTTTCCGCTCCAGGCGGCCCCCACGGGGCAGACCCGGGGCAATCCCGAGGAAAGGAGGTTTCCCCATGCGCGATTATGAACTGATGGTCGTCTTCCATCCAGACCTGGATGAAAGCGCGGTCGCCGACCTGTTGACCCGCATCAACGGTTGGATCACCGAAGACGGCGGCGAGATCGTCAAGACCGACGTCTGGGGTAAGCGCACCCTGGCTTACCCGATCCACAAGCAGAATTACGGCCAATACGTGCTCTTGCACACCCGAATGGCCCCCACGCTTGGGACCAAGCTCGAGCGCAACCTGGGCTATATCGAGCCCGTCATGCGCTATATGATCGTGGCGAAGGAGTGATTCCCCAGCCGCCCCCTGCCCCCGCCCTGCGGCGCGGCAGGACCGTTTTACGGGAAGTTTGTTGTTAGCTGGTTTATCGAGGAGTGACATATGACGCGCGGTTTGAACAAAGTCCTCATTATCGGGCGGGTTGGGCGCGACCCTGAAATGCGTTACACCCCCACCGGCCGCCCCGTGACCACCTTCAGCGTGGGCGCCACCCGCACCTGGACCACCGCCGACGGCGAGCGCCGCAGCGAGACCGAATGGTTCAACGTGGTCGCCTGGAGCAACCTGGCCGAAATCTGCAAGCAGTACCTGGTAAAAGACCGCCAGGTCTACATCGAAGGCCGCCTCCAGACCCGTCACTGGGAAGATCAAGAAGGCAACAAACACACCGCGACCGAGATCGTCGCTTCGGAGATGATCATGCTCGACGACCGCCGAGACCTCGTCAACCCGGCCCAAGAGCTCGAAGAAGACGACGAAGCGCTGTTTACATAACCTCTGGAACATTCGATTAGCATTCGTAAGGAGTGTCACAAGTGAGCAACCAACCCATGAGAGAACGGGATGAGGGCCAATCGGGCGGCGGGCGTCGGTTTTTCGCCCGGCCGCGCGAGTGCGCCTTCTGCACCGATAAAAACGCCGTCATCGATTACAAGCTCGTAGAAGTGCTGCGCCGCTACGTCACCGACGACGGCAAGATCCGCCCGCGCCGCCAGACCGGAACCTGCGCCAGGCACCAGCGCGCCCTGGCCCGCGCCATCAAGCGCGCCCGCCACGTCGCATTGCTGCCGTTTGCGGGCGAGGTCTTACGCTAATATGCCTACGAACCCGCCCAAAGGCCAGGCGAGCACCTCGCGCAAGCACCTGGCGCGGCAGCAGCGCGAACAGCGGCAGACGCGCATCATCGTCGGCGTCGCGGCGGTCGTGCTCGCCCTGGTCGTCGCCGTCATCGCCTATGGCATAATCAACGAGAAATACCTGCGCTGGCAGCGCGCGGTCGTGGTGGTCAACGGTGAGCGCATCTCGGTCAACCAATGGCGCGCCTTCACCAAGTACTACCGCAACAACCTGATCCAGCAAGCCGACCGCGCCTACCAGCTTGTGAGCATGTTTGGCGGCGATCAAAACGCCCTGAACACCTTCGGAGGGCAGCTCGTGCAGATCTCGCAAGAGCTGGACGCCGAACGGGCGGGCGAGGCCGCGCTCAACCAGCTCGTCGACGACACGCTCATCCGCCAGGAAGCCAAAAAACGCGGCATCAGCGTGAGCCCCGAGGAGATCGAGGCCGGCGTACAGGAGGCCATGGGCTACTTCGCCAACGGCACGCCCACCCCCACCGCCACGATGCCCTCCAGGGCGACCTCGACCCTCTCGCCCACGCAGCTCGCCCTCATCCCGCCCACCCCAACCGCCTCCCCCACGGCGACGGTCGGCGCAACCGAGGCCGTCACTGCGACCGAGGCCGTCGCCGCGACCCCCACGGCCGAGCCCACGCTCGTCCCCACCCCGGTCATCACCCAGACCGCCACGCCCAGCCCGACCCCCACGCCCTTCACTTTCGAAGCCTACCAGCAGGCTTACGCCACCCTGATCGCCAACCTGACCACCGACGAGATCACCGAAGAGACCGTCCGGCGCGTCATCGAATCGCGCCTGATCCAGGACAAGCTTCAGAAGGAAGTGATCGGAGAGGTGGACTGCAACGACGAGCAGGTGCGCGTCCAGCACATCCTCGTCCCCGAAGAGGCGCTCGCCTTCAGCCTGCTCGAGCGCATCAAGGGCGGCGAAGACTGGGCCACCCTGGCGTCGAAGTACTCGACCGACGAGGGGAACAAGGATCAGAGCGGCGACCTGGGCTGGGTGAGCAAGGGCGATATGTTGCCCGAGTTCGAAGCGGCCGCGTTTGCCTTGAGCGAACCGGGCGAGCTCAGCGAGCCGGTGCAGACCCAGTACGGCTGGCACATCATCCGCCTCGTGGCGAAAGAAAACCGCCCGCTCAGCGCCACCGCCTGCGCCCAGCTTGCCGACCGCAAGTTCTCGGAATGGGTGGCGGGCATCCGCGCAGACGCCTCGGTCGATATCAAGGACTACTGGCATGAGCTCGTCCCGCTGCAGCCCATTCTGCCGTCCGAGATACAAGAATTGGTGAATAAGTTGAGCCTCCCGCAGGACTTGCCGCCGGAGTTTACCTCGCCCCAGCCGTAAGCGGGCTGTCAAGCGCCGTTAAATGCACAGGCCGGGCGAAGTTTCCCCGGCCTTTTGATTCTCATCTCAGACTTCCGAAGTCTGCGAGACTTCGGAAGTCTGTCTATTCGATCACCTGGCTGATCTCGTCCAGCTTGAGGCTGAGCACCTGGCTCGCCGAATCCTTCCCCATCGTCACGCCGTAGATCACATCCGCCACCTGGACGGTGTTGCGGTTGTGGGTCACGATCACGAACTGGGTTTGCTGGCTCAGCTCGCGCAGCAGCTCGCGGAAGCGGCCCACGTTGGCTTCGTCCAGCATCGCGTCCACCTCGTCCAGCACGCAGAAGGGGGTGGGCGACACTTTGAGCAGCGCAAACACCAGCGCCGTGGCGGTCAGGCTGCGCTCGCCGCCCGAAAGCAGCGCCAGCCCCTGCACGCGCCGCCCCGGCAGGCGGGCTTCGATCTCGATGCCGGTGTTGGTCAGGTCGTCCGGGTCGGTCAGCACCAGGCGCGCCGAGCCGCCCCCGAACAGGCGGGCGAAGATCTGGTGAAACTCGGCCGCCACCGCCTCGAAGGTCTTGTGAAACTCGCGCTGCATCAAATCGTCCAACTCGGCGATCGCCTGGCGGATGTCCGCCTCGGCCTGTTTGAGGTCCGCCGTCTGCTCGACCAGGAAGGCGTGGCGCTGCCGCACCTCCTGATATTCCGCCTGCGCCTCGGGGTTGACCGGCCCCATGCGCCGCAGTTGCGCCCGCAGGCGCTTGATGTTCTCGTCGATATCGGGGGCGAGCTTTTGCGTAAAGGGGAGCTGTTCGACCATGCCCATCAGCGGCAGCGGCTTCGGGCCCGAGACCTGCTCGACGTACTCGAACGCCACCAGCCCAAAATCGTCCTCGATGCGCCGTTGGAGCGAGAGCAGCGCCTCCTGGCGGCGCGCCAGGTTGATGCGCGTCTGGGCGTGCAGTTGCTCGGCGATGCTCACCTGCTGGCGCGCCGCGCCGGCCTCCTTCTGACCCGCAGCCAGCTTCTCCTCCTGCGCGGTCAGGCGCGCCTCGGCCGGCTCGATGCGCTCGTTCAGGCTGTGGATGAGCGCCCCCAGGCGCGCTTCTTCGGCGCGCGCCTGCTCGGTCTCCTGAGCCGCGCCCTGCAGGGCGCCCTCCAGCCCCGCCAGGCGCTCCGCCAGCCCGTTGAGCGTGGCGAGCGTGCGCGCGTGCCCCGCTCGGCGCTCCTCGACCCGGGCGTGCGCATCCTGCAGGGCGCGCTCGGCCACCGCCAGGCGCGTCGCCCAGTGCGATTGCTGCGCCTGGGGTTCGTCCAGCGCCAGGGCCTCCAGCTTGGCGTTCTGCTCGCGCAGGGCGCCCCGGGCGGCCTCGATTTGCTCGGCGAGCCTGGCGAGCTCGTCGGCGGTCCGCCCGGCTTCCTCCTGGCGGGCGCGCTGATCGGCCTCCAACTGCGCGATCTGTTCCTTGTTCCAGCGCGCCTGGCGCTCGGCGCCCTCCAGCCTGGCGCGGGCGCTCTCGAGCCCGCGCGCCCGCAGCAGCGCCTCCTGACGGGCGTGCTCGCGCTCCGCCTCCAGGCGCTGCGCCTCCGCCCGCAGGCGCTCGGCCTCGGCTGCCATCGCCTCCAGGCGCTGGCTGGCGGCGAGGGTTTCAGCCCGGTTGGCCTCGATCGCGGCCGCGGCTTCACGGCGCTGGCGGCGGCGGCTCAATAAGGTCTGCCCGCCGCCCTGCCTGCCCCGCCCCGAGATGATCGGGCCGTTGGCGTAGAACACCTCGCCTTTGAGGGTGACCGCCCGCGCCCCGGCCGGCTGACCTTCGAGCGCCCGCCGCGCCGCGGCCCGGTCTTGCACCACGATCACGCCTTGCAGCAGCAGCTCGACCGCGGGGCGCAGTTCGGCCGGCGCCTCGACCAGCCCCCCCGCCTCGCCCAGCACGCCCGGTTCGCCGTCGAGCGGGCGCAGCTTTATGGGGACGGGTTTCAACGCGCCCACCGGCAGCAGGGCGCCCCGCCCCGTCCCGCCTTCGAGCAAATCCAGCGCCGGGTCGGCGGGCGCGTCGAGCAGCACCGCGTCCACAAAATCGCCCAGCGCCGCCGCGATCGCCTGTTCGTACTCGGCCGGCGTCTCGATGAACGCGCTCAGCGCGCCGCGCGCCCCTTCCAGGC
>JADYYC010000004.1 GCA_020853835.1 Anaerolineales bacterium | reverse complement strand
GAGATCGAAGCGCCCCTCTCTTTGCCGATTTTCTCAAGCTGATCCAGCAAATTCCAGTTTTCAGGCGTGAAATAACGGCTGGCGCGGTTCAGGCGGGCGCTGGCGGGCGTCTCCCCGGGGCGGTATTTCCCGGTCAGGAAGCCCGCCGCCAGCGGGCTGTAGGGGATCACCCCCAAACCGTAGGCGCGGCAGACCTCCGCCAGCTCGCGCTCGAACTCCGCCCGGTGGACGAGGTTGTAGTGGGGCTGGAGCGACCGGTAGGCGCTCAGCCCGTGAAGGCGCGCCGTCCAGACCGCTTCGGTGAGCCGCCAGGCGGGGTAGTTTGAAGCGCCGATGTAGCGCACCTTGCCGGCCCGCACCAGGTCATCGAAGGCGCGCAGCGTCTCCTCGATGGGCGTGTTTTCGTCGAAAAAGTGTGACTGGTACAGGTCGATGTAGTCGGTTCCCAGCCGGCGCAAGGAGCCTTCCACCGCCTCCTGGATGTGGTAGCGAGAGAGCCCCTCGGCGTTCGGCCCGCTGCCCAGCCGGCCGCGCACTTTGGTCGCCAGGACGAGTTTTTCGCGGGGGATGGAGGATTTCTTCATCCACCGCCCAATAATCTGCTCGGACACCCCGCCGGGGTTTCCCTCGATCCAGTTGGTATACACATCTGCGGTGTCGATGAAATTGATCCCCGCCGCAAAAGCCGCATCCAGAATTCGCAGCGAGAGCGCCTCATCCGCGGTCCAGCCAAACTGCATCGTCCCGAGGCAAAGCTCGGAGACTTTCAACCCTGATCTGCCTAAGTTGCGATATTCCATAGCCTCACTCATAACCCCGGGGGTTGTCAGACTGCCAGCGCCAGGCATCCTGGCAGATGGCATCGAGGGAGCGCTGGCTGTGCCAGCCCAGTTCCTGGTTGGCGCGGGTCGCGTCGGCATAGCTGATGGCGATGTCTCCGGGGCGGCGCCCCTCGATCCGGTAGGGAATTTCCCGCCCGCACGCCCGCTCGAACGCCCGGACCATTTCCAGCACGCTATAGCCCCGGTTTGCGCCCAGGTTGTAAACCAGGTACCCCGGCGAAGCCGCAAGCCGGTCAAGCGCCTTCAGGTGTCCCAGAGCCAGATCGACGACGTGGATGTAATCGCGCACGCCCGTGCCGTCGGGCGTGGGATAGTCGTCTCCCCAAACGCGCAAATAGGGGAGCCTTCCCACCGCCACCTGGGCGATGTATGGCAGCAGGTTGTTGGGGATGCCGAGCGGGTCCTCGCCGATCCTCCCGCTTGGATGAGCGCCGACCGGGTTGAAATAGCGCAACACCGCGATGCGCCAATCGGGGTCGGCGCGGAACAGGTCTTCGAGGATGATTTCGATCATGCGTTTGGTGCGCCCGTAAGGGTTCACCTGGCGCTCGCACGGGAAATCCTCGCTGACCGGCACGCTGGGCGGGTCGCCATACACGGTGGCGGACGAGCTGAACACCAGCTTCTTGAGGTTGCGCTCCGCCATCACTTCGAAAAGGTTCAGGCTGCCGGTGATGTTGTTCGTGTAATATCGAAGCGGCTGGCTGACCGATTCGCCGGGGGCTTTCAGCGCCGCAAAATGGATCACCGCCTCGATCTGAGCCGTGCGAAACACGGCTTCGAGCGCCTTGCGGTCGAGCAAATCTACCTGGTGAAAAGCCAGCGCTTTGCCCGCCAGGTCTTGCACGCGCCGCAGCGCCTCGGCTTTGCTGTTGACCAGGTTATCGACCACGGTCACCTGGTAGCCCGCCAGGAGCAGCTCCAGGCAGGTGTGGCTGCCGATGTAGCCGGCGCCTCCGGTCACAAGGACGTGCATGTGGGTGATCTCCGATCCAGATCAGATGATTTTATAGAGCGTTCAGGGCAGTCTTGGCGCCCTCGGGTCAGGCTTTGTAGCCGATCATGCGCAGGAAGCCCTTGCGCCAGGCGACGTCTTCCTCGCCCTCAACCCCGACAGGGGGCGAACCGTCGATCACGCCCAGGATGCCGCGGCCCTGCTCCGATTCTGCGATGATCACCTGGGTGGGGTTGGCGGTGGCGCAGAAGATGTGGCAGACCTCGGGCACCGCTTTGAGGCAGTTGAGCACGTTGATCGGGTAATACCCCTCGCCGAGGAAAAGGATGAAGCTGTGCCCCGCCCCCAGGGCGAGCGCGTTTGCCTGCGCCAGGGCGATCATCTCCGCATCCGTGCCGCTGGTGCGGACGAGGCACTTCCCGGAAGCCTCGTTAAACGCCAGCCCGTATTTGATCCCCGGGACCGTGGTGATCATCATCTCGTGGATGTCTTCGACGGTCTTGATGAAATGGGACTGCCCCAGGATGAAATTGATTTCCGGGGGTTTTTCGATCGTCACGCTGATCAGGTTCACTGCGTCCTCCCGATGATGGGTCTTGTTCTCGTGGGATATTCTACTATGAAGTCGGCGCCGGGAAAGAAACACGGGGCTGCTTTTCTATCTGACAGCCCCGTGTCATTGCATAGGGTTTAGCGCACGTAGTCGTATGGGTTGACTTTGGCGCCGTTGATCATGAGCTCGAAGTGCAGGTGCGGGCCGCTGGAGTTGCCCGTGCTGCCCAGGGCGCCGATGTAGCCGCCCTGGAAGACGCTCTGCCCACAGCTCACGCCGATTGAGCTCAGGTGGGCGTAGGCGCTCTGCCAGCCGTTGCCGTGGTCGATGGCGATCAGGTTGCCGTAACCGTAATCGCTCCAGCCGGCGTAGACCACCACGCCGCTATCGGTGGCGTAGACCGGGTTGCCGGTCTGCCCGCCGATGTCGATGGCGGGGTGGACGCCGCCGTCAAAGGCATAGCCTGAGATGGTGTGGTCGGTGGTGGGCCAGACAAACGTGCCGGAACCGACCGCGCCGCTGTAGATGCTTCCGCAGGCTCCCGCGCCGTAATAGCGGGCGGTGGCTGCGTTTTCACGCGTGATCGCCGGGGGCCCCCAGTCTTTGATGGCGCGCTTGCCGCCGGGGACGATGAGCCAGCTTCCCGCTTCGATCGAGGCGCTTGGGTCAGCCTGGGTCAGGTCGATGAAGTTGCCTGGGTAATCGATGATGTCGTCCTGATCGACTTGAAAGAGCTCGGCTACGCCCGACAGCCGGTCGCCGTCATTCCATTGATAATACGTGCCATCGACGGGCAGGATGTTCAACACCTGGCTGGGTTTCAGGAGGTGGGGGTTGTCGTTCAGGACCTCGTAATTGCCCCATAGCACCGTTTCGGGCTTCAACCCGTAGTTCGAAGCGATGCTAAAGAGGGTGTCGCCGGCCTGGACGGTGTAGGTGATCACGTTGACCCGCGGGCGGGAGGGGATGATCGTGTTGACGTTGGTATGGCGGGTGACGCCTATAAAGGCCGTTTGAGGGGTCGTCAGCGGTGACAGGCCGATGGATTGGCCGGACTCTGGCGGGTTCTCGAGCTGAGCGCTTGCATCCGAGGGCGCGGCGACGGTTTGCCCGGCTCTCGAGCTGAAGAACCTCTGCCAGGCTAAAAATCCCAGCACCAGCAGCAGCCCGATCATGAGCATGTTCAGGCCGATTTGTTGCAGTATGGCGCCTTTCTTCGGGGCAGTTTTTGGCGCTGCGGGTTCGTTTTTTGTCAGGTTGCCTTCCATAGATATCCAGGTTCCTGTGTTCTCCGTGAGCGGTTTCAACCCGTTTCAGGTTGAAATCCACGCTATGTTTGCATTCGACAATTTTCCATTATACCCGCTGACCTGAACAGAACGATGAAACGCATCTTAGAAAGATTTAATTATTCGAGGACGTTCTCGCCGGGCAATGTTGGAGAGGCGGGTGATCTGATGCTAAAATTGTGGTGCCGGCCCCCCGGCGGGACATTCGTCATGGATCGAGCTTTGCACCGCTTCAAAGCGTTCCTTTTCGCCCTCCTGATCGCGAGCACGCTCGCCTGCCGCCTTGCGATACGGGGAGTCAACCCGCCCGTTGCGCCGGTGGAGACCTCGACGCCCACCGTTTTTCTGACGCGCACGTTCACGCCCACCGCCACGCGCACGCCCACGTTCACCCCCGAACCCACCTCAACTCCCACGCCGACCTCCACGCCCACCCCTTTCTTCTGGGTCGGGGCGGGCACGCCCCTGCCGGGCTTTTCCCAATCGATCACGCTCGACACAGCCGGTCAGCTTTCGGCGCTGGCCGAATGGCGCGAAGAGTCCGTCGCGGATCTGAAATGGAGCCCGGATGGCGCGCTGCTGGCGGTCGCAAACGACGCGCACATCAACTTTTACGATCCGGTCACGCGCAAGCTCCTGCGCACGCTGTACCCGACCAAGGCGGGCATCGTCGAGATCGAGTTCAGCCCGGGGGGCGCCTGGCTGGTGGCGGGGTGCCGCCAGGGCGACGAACAAAGCGGTTATTCGAGCAGCCTGGATTTGTGGGCCGGCCCCAACTGGAAGCCGCTCGGGCTGCTCTACGGCGTGGTCGCGGGGCTGTCTTCCATGTCCTTTCTGCCCGACGGGCAGATCCTGGCGGTGGCGTATGCCGCGCCGGGGTATCTGGGCAGGAATTACATCGATTTCTGGGCTGTCCCCTCGTGGATCACCAACACCTCGATGGATACGGATAAGCTCCAGGAAGTGGCGTTTTCCCCCGACGGGCGCTTCTTTGTCACCACCCCCGACCGTTATGCCATCCAGGTCTGGGATTTGATCGAGCACAAGCTGCTTTACACCATCCCCACCTCGTTCACCGGCGCGGTGAACCGGATCGAATTCTCGCCCGATGGCGACTTCCTGGCTACCGGGCATCATGACGGTATGCTGCGCCTCTGGGATATGAACACCGGCGAGTTGCTGCTCGAGTTCGACACCGGGGCGGT
>JADYYC010000003.1 GCA_020853835.1 Anaerolineales bacterium | reverse complement strand
GAGTACATGGCAGGCCAGACCCAGTAGAACTGGAGCCTGGTGAGACAGGCAGAACCGGGGCGGACAGCGGACGTCCGCTGTCCGCCCCGTGCGCGGGCTGTGGTTACCCGGTCGTGGGGAGCCGCGCCGCAGATTTAAGGGAAGCTCCAGCCTGGCGCTTTCTTGCAGGGTGTACGTATAGTTTGTAAGCTTGGGTTATGCGGAGGTACCCGATGGATTATCTCTTAGGCATTGATGTTGGCTCTACCAGTATGAAAGCCCTGGTGTACGATTTCGAGGGCAATGTCATTGCAAAGGGGAGCCATCCGACCGAATCGATCGCCAACGATCCTGCTCATCCCAACTGGCAGGTATACCTGCCTGACCACATTTGGGACGGGATTTCATCGGCTATTCGCCAGGCGGTCAGCCAGCTCAAGCCGGTTGATCGCATCAAGGCAGCCGCGGTGACGGGGCTCGGGGCGGACGCAGTACCGCTGGACAGCCAGGGCGAGCCGGTATACCCCTTTATCAACTGGCTGTGCACACGTACCACCCCCCAATTCGAATGGTGGTTGGAGCATGTCGGCCTGGAAAAAACCTTTCAGGTGACCGGCTGGCAGCCTTTCGTGTGGAGCACGGTCTTGCGTTTTATGTGGTTAAAAGAAAACGAACCTGAAATTGCAAAGCGCATCAGCAAGTGGCTGATCGTCGAAGACTTCGTTAACTATAGACTGACTGGCAAATATTCCACTGACTATACAGATGCCTCTCCAACTTTGCTGCTGGATCAGCGTTCGCTTACCTGGTCGGACGAGCTGTTGAAAGCCGCCGGATTGGAGGCGGAGCTTTTTCCATCCCCTCAATGGAGCGGAAGCTTTATCGGTGAGGTGACTTCGTCTGCCGCGCAAAAAACGGGTCTTGCCCCTGGCACCCCCATCTTTCAAGGCGGGCACGATTATCTTATCGGAGCGCTGGCTGGCGGAGCGATCCAGCCGGGGATCATCCTGGATGTGACCGGCACCTGGGAACTGGTGATCAGCCCAACCGTCACGCCGCGCTGGGATGAGGAGATTCGCAAACTGGGGCTGACCGTCGAAGCCCACGCTGTGCCGGATACCTACTGCATTTGGGGCGGGGGCACGGCCGCCAACATGCTGGAATGGTATAAAGATCAATACGGCACCCTGGCCCAACAGCGCGCCGAGGCGGGACAGGGCACGGTCTGGGCGAACCTGATGGAAGAGGCTCAAAGCTCCCCTGCTGGGGCGAATGGCATCTTTTTCCTGCCGCATTTCAACGGCACTACCTGCCCGAACCTGGATCCACGCTCGCTTGGCGCGTTTATAGGCCTCAATGATACAACGACGCGCGCAGATATGCTGCGCGCGCTCATCGAAGGCCTTGACTATGCTTTCGTTGACATGTTAAAGGCGTTGGAGCTGGGTTCCGGGCGAAAGGCGGAGAAGATCACCGTCATTGGCGGGGCCGTGCGGAACGAGTTCTGGATGCAGAACAAGGCGGACGTGTCGGGTTGTGTGGTGGATGCCCCTGAACTGGAAGAAGCCACGGCCCTTGGGGCGGCTATGCTGGCCGGGACAGGGTCGGGCGTGTACCGAGATTTGGAGGAAGCCGCCAGGCGGGTTTACCGCCCCGGAAGGCAGTTTGAACCGGATGCAGGTAACATTAAGCTCTACTCCGAGTTGTTTGAGATCTACCGCGGCATATATCCCGCGCTCAAAGACGTGAACGCCACGGTTTACAACCGCTTTCGAGTTGGATGATTTAACACCATTTATGTAGAAGAACAGCATGATCATTTCGGGAGGATCCTATATGCAGACCAATCAACTTGGCAATTCGGATATGCACATCACCCGTTTGGGCATTGGAACCTGGGCAATCGGCGGGCTGGGCTATCAATATTCCTGGGGGCCTCAGGATGACAACGACTCTGTCGAGGCCATCCACCGGGGGCTCGATTTTGGGATCAACTGGATCGACACGGCTTCAGGCTACGGAAAGGGTCACTCTGAAGAGATCGTCGCTAAGGCGCTCAAGAGTTGGTCGGGGAGCAAACCCTACGTCTTCACCAAGTGCGGCTTGGTCTGGAATGAGCGGGGCGATATCTCCAAAGACCTTTCAACTCAATCAATCCGACAGATGTGCGAAGATAGCTTGCGCCGCCTCCAGGTAGATGCCATCGACCTGATGCAGATCCACTGGCCGACAGATAACATGGCGGAGATTGATGAGGGCTGGGGCGCCCTTGCCAGTCTTCAGAAAGAAGGGAAAATCCGCTGGCTCGGGCTGTCCAATTTCGACGTCGAGCAAATGCAAAGGGCGCAAGCGATTGCACCTATCACATCCCTTCAGCCTCCTTATTCTCTGCTCCGCCGCGGGATCGAGGCGGAGATCTTGCCTTACTGCCTCCAGGAGAAGATCGGGGTGATTGTGTATTCTCCCATGTATTGCGGTTTGCTCAGCGGAGCGATGACCCGAGAGCGGATCCAGGGGCTGCCTGACAGCGACTGGCGCAAACAGGACGTCGACTTCACAGAGCCGAACCTGTCGAAGAACCTCCTCCTCGTCGAGCGCTTGAAAGAGGTAGGCGCCAAATACCAGCGCTCCGCGGGAGAAACCGCGATTGCCTGGACCTTGTATCACCCCGCCGTAACGGGCGCGATCGTGGGCGTACGGAATGGCAAGCAAGCAGAACAGATCCTGCGTGCAGATGGCTTGCAGCTAAGCCAGGAAGACGTCGACTATCTGGAGGGCTGACGAAAAGCCTTTGAGGCCGACTTTCGACCCCAAGTCGAACGCATAAAGGGGACCGTCCCTGAATATCCTGCGGACGAATTACTCGGATCTCCCACCTGTCGTTTGCGGTGGGAGATCCGCGCGTTTTACGAGGCGCTGCGCCCGCGATGGGGTTGCTAACGATCTTTGCATATGCGCTGGAAGCTGGATGAGCGGAGGCTAACCTTCCAAGCGGCGCTCGGTTTGACACCTGTGGTAAAATCGATCAATATAGATATTCTTAGGCCGAATATCCTTTCGTAGATTGAAGCGGCTATATTGGGACAGAAACCGCCGCACAGATTGTGCGGATTGAAGACATCATTTTAGAAAGAGTGAACCATGAAGACATATAAATACCTGATCGTCGGAAGCGGCATGACCGCTGACGCTGCTGTGCACGGGATTCGCGAGCTCGACCCCACCGGCTCGATTGGCATGATTGGCATCGAAACCGACATGCCATACAGCCGTCCGCCGCTCACCAAGGGTATGTGGAAGGGCCGCCCGTTTGAAAAGATCTGGCGTGGGACGGATAAACTCGGCGTCGACTTTCATCTGGGCCGCAAAGTCACCGAGCTCGATCCAGCATCCAAACACTTGTGCGATGACCAAGGCAATGAATACGCCTATGGCAAGCTGTTGCTTGCGACCGGCGGTACGCCCATCCATCTGCCGTTCGGGGGCGAGCAGATTATTTATTACCGCACGCTACAGGACTACCAGCACTTGCGCAGCCTGGCTGAACAACGAGGGCGGTTCCTGGTCATCGGCGCCGGTTTTATCGGCTCGGAACTTGCGGCGGCACTAAATATGCAGGGCAAGCAGGTCACGATGGTTTTCCTGGAAAACTCAATTGGTGAGCACATTTTCCCGCCCGAGCTTTCCCAGTTCTTGAGCGAGGTCTACCGCGAGAAGGGGGTGGAGCTCCTGCCGGCCGATGGCGTGGCAAGCCTCGAGAAAACCGGCGACAGCGTCAAGGT
>JADYYC010000002.1 GCA_020853835.1 Anaerolineales bacterium | reverse complement strand
TTTCCATCTCCCTGCCCGGCGGCATAGACCAGGGTAAGGCCGGTCGGTTTGCCCGTTTGCAGGAAGCGCTCTTCCAGGGCGAGGGTGAGCTGTTCGGGGTGTCCGTTGCCAACAAACCCGCCGCTGGCTACGGTAGACCCATCTTTGATCAGAGCAACTGCATGTTCAGCACTCAGAATCTTGTTTCGCATGGATCTGGCCGCCTTCTACTCTGTGGCTATCTTTGAATAAGGATATTCTACTCCTTAACAATCCAATGGCCTTCTCCACCTGCGCCGTCCAGGCGCTTGCGCAGCTCCACCACGACCCCTTCGAGGATTTGACTGGTGTCGAAATACGCCCATTTGGAGCCAACGTGTACTCCGGTGCCGCTGGCGATGTTCTTTATCCCGTTGGCCTCCAGGCCGGCTGCCCGTTCTTCGAAATCCGGCACGGTCAGTCGGATGTGGTGCAAGCCCGGTCCATGTTCCTCCAGAAAGTCGCTGTAAATGTTTTGACCTTCAAGCGGCTGGACGATCTCGAGCTGGGTGTTGCCGATGGTGGCAAACGCCAACAGCAGCCGGTAGTTCCCCGGTTCCCCATGATAGGTGGCCTGGGGATCGACCCCTTCAAGCGGCCATTCCATGATCCGAAACGGCCCGATCCCCAGCACCTTGCTCAGGGTGTCGACCATAGCGTGCAGATCACGAACAACGATCCCCACCTGGTCAACATTAGGTCCAATCGAGTTGGTATCAGCGTCAGTCATAAAGAACCTTCCCGGTTGGTTGACCTTTTACAGAAGCGCCCGGTGTTCGTCGGTGGCATAGTTGATCGGAATGCCCTTGGCGGTTTTCTCCACGAACGCATTGGCCACTTTTGTGACGGCGGCAGCGACATCGTCCAGGTCTTGCTTTTTCAGCAACGGGTGCACGCTGGCAAGCCAGAACACTTCCTCGCAAGCCTTTTCGGCCACGGGGCACAACCCCTTATAGTACTCGACATGGCCATCGTACCAGGGGCACTCGAACGGGCACTTCGTCCCGCCATAGCCGGCTTTGTTGACGAAGAGCGGTTCGAGGTGCTGCGGGATCATCCAGCGTGTGGTGCTCAGGTATTTGATGTTATACACGCCCTCTGCTGCCAGGGCCACGGCAAAGTTGAGCATATCCGTTCCCAGCACTTCGGGGAGCAAGCGAATGAGGTAATAGAAATAGACCCGTTCGCCATACTCCGGCTCCGCGGGCAGGACGATGCCGGGCACGCCTGCCAGTTTTTCCGAGAGGTAGTGCGCGTTTTCAGTGCGCTTATGGATCATGTCCCAGGCGCGCTTCATCTGCTGGGTGCCGATGGCAGATTGCATGTTGGTGATGCGGTAGTTGGTGCAGGGCAGGTCAAAGTGGTACTTGGAGGCGGGGCCTAATGAACGGCGCCGGGCAAAATCCATGTACCCCCACATTTTTTCGAACAGGTCGCTGTTATTGGTGATGACGAACCCGCCCTCGCCGGTGTTGGTGATCTTGCCGGTGACGGTGCTGAAAACGCCGACATCCCCGATCGTGCCGACCATCTGCCCCTTGTAACGGGCGCCGATCGACTGGCAGGCGTCTTCGAGCATCCACAAATTGTGCTTCTTGCACAGATCCATCAGCGGGTCCATGTCGACGGGCGTACCCGAGATCGTCACGGGGATGATGGCCTTGGTGCGCGGGGTGATGCGGCGTGCGACGTCCTCGGGGTCGAGCGTCAGATGGACCGGGTCGATATCGGCAAAAATCGGGATCGCATTTTGCTCCAGCACCGCTGTATCAGTAGCTACAAACGTGTAGGGCGGGACGATGACCTCGTCTCCGGGGCCGATCCCGAAAGCCGCCAGGGCGATGTGCAGCGCGGTGGTGCCGTTGGAGACGGCGATGGCATGTTTGACCCCGAACCATTCGGCAATGGTCTGCTCGTACTCCAGGGTAGCTTCAGCCCTGCGCAGTTTCTTTGATTTGGCTACCTCCATCAAGGCGTCGAACTCTTCCTGCTCGAAGACGTCCGTCTCTACAATGGGGTTTCCGCCGCGGACCGGGGCGCCGCCATCAATAGCCAGTTTTTCCATAGTTACCTCCTGTTCTCGTTTCTATTTTTCAAATTTTGAATGTGGGATTTTGAGCGCTGCGAATGGGCATAAATCGCCCGAGCAGAAGTCCTACATCCATTGATTTTTTCGTAATATTGGCACCGTTTTTTAGATAGAATACCCAGTTGTCCGACCTCTCTTCGAGTTAGAAATTGGATATCACCAGTATATCAGCGCCTAAATGATGTGTCAAGCCCATAAAAGGCATGATTATTGCGAAAATCGGGTTTGATATTGACAAATATCATTAAATTCGTTATGATGCAGTTGAGTGATGTCATACAACTGGATTAAAGATAAAGTGGAAAATCCTTCTCGCCTCCAGCCTTTCGTGCCCATCGTAGGGGACAGCTACGATAGCACCACCCTTGCCCAGCGGGTAGCTGAGCAGTTGCGTTCTCTGATCATGGAGGGCAAGCTGCCCCCTGAGTACCGTCTACCCAACGAGCCCGACCTTTCGGCTCTCTTGAACGTGAGCCGCAGCACGGTGCGCTCGGCTCTCACGATCCTGGAACAGGGCGGCTTTATCCAGCGCCGTTGGGGCGTGGGAACGTTTATTGCCAAGGACCCTCCCACCTATAACAATCTAAGCATCAACTCCGGCGTCACACAGCTCATCCGGTCTTCGGGCGCAGAGCCGGGCACAGCGGAATTTTTGATTACCACGCGCCCCGCAAGCGAACACGTAGCCAACCGCCTGTCTCTGGAACCGGGCGCGCCCGTGGTGACGCTCGAACGGGTGCGCCTGGCAAACGACCGCCGGGTGGTCTTTAGCCTGGATACGCTCTCCCAATCCCTGTGTCGAAACCAGGATGGCGAGATCCCTCTGCCCGAGATCGAGGCATTTGTGCGTGAAAGACAGTCCATGTACGACTTCATGCGCGAGCGGTTGTTCCTCGATATTCACCACGGCATCGCCTGGATACACCCCACTTCCGCTGAAGCCTACCTGGCGGACAAACTGTCGATCCCGCGCGGCAGCAGCATCCTGCACATCGAGCAGGTCGATATTGGAAACGATGGCGAGCCGCTGGCTCTGACGAACGAGTATTACGTCGCAGACGCATTCACCTTTTACATTTACCGTTCAAGTTGATGTTTCGGTAATGACCTTCTGAAAAACGGATAGGAGGAACCTGATTCTATGGCTGAGGAACATATTATCAACCCGCGCAAGGACCTGCTCGATCGTGTGGCTCTGATCACCGGGGCCGCTTCGGGGATCGGCATGGCGATCACCAAGAGGTTTGTCCAGGAGGGCGCCAAGGTCGCCCTATGGGATTTCAATGTGTCCAGGCTGGAGCAGGCCAAGGAGTTTTTGTGCCAGATAGCCAGCGAGGAACAGGTTTTTATCGTGCCTTGCGACATCACAAAGGAAGAGGACGTGATTGCCGGGATGGAATCGACCGTCGCCCATTTTGGCCGGTTGAACATCGCGGTGAACAATGCCGGGGTGTCGGTGAGCGTGCCCTCGGATGAATGCACCCTGGAGCAGTGGAACTGGGTGATGAACGTAAACTGCACCGGCAGTTTTCTGGTCTCGCGCGAAGCCATCAAGGTCTTCAAGAAGCAGCCCGACGGCGGGGTGTTGGTATATACCAACAGCGACAACTCGCTTAAGCCAAGCAAGCACTTTTTGGCTTACAACGCCTCGAAAGCGGCGGTTTTACACATGGCGCGCACCATTGCCAACGAGTTCGGCCCCTATCACATCCGCGCCAACAGCGTTTTGCCGGGGGCGGTCTTTGGGGGAAGCCAGATGTGGACCCAGGAGCTGCGCGAGGCGCGGGCGAAACTGCATGGTTATTCCGCGGACGACCTGGAAGAGGAATACAAGAAAGCCAACACTTTGGGGGTGATCATTGACCCGGCTGAAATTGCCGAACTGGTCGTCTTCCTCGCCAGCGACCGCTCCGCTAAAATGACTGGAAATGCCCTGGTGATCGATGGAGGCGGACTGGGCGGATTTGTGCGTTAGCTTCATTGGCCCCATACGCCTCGCTAACCAGCGTAAACTTATATAAACCTGGGAAAGGAAAAAACCTATGCTAGAACGGCTTCGTGAAGAGGTCTTTGAAAGCCTGCTGGAACTGCCGAAGAACCAGCTCGTGACCATGCACAGCGGCACCGTCAGCGGCCGCGACCCTGAGACCAACCTGGTAGTGATCAAGCCAACCGGTTTTCGCTATGACAAACTGACCCCGGCAGATTTGATCGTGATGGATCTGGAGGGGAAAATCGTCGAGGGCCACCGCCGGCCATCCAGCGATACGGGCACTCACCTATATCTTTATACTCACCGGCCGGACATCCTGGGAATCGTGCATACGCATTCCCCCTATGCCATGATATTTGGCGTGCTGGGGAAACCCATCCCGCCCACTATGACCTCGGCTGCGCTCTTGGGGGGCGAAATCCCGATCGGCGGTTACGTGCCGGTGGGCGGCGAAGAGATCGGCGCGGAAATCCTGCGCAAGATCGGTAAATCATCTGCCATCATCATGCAAAACCATGGCGTGTACACCTTCGATAAAACCGTGTGGAAGGCAACCGTGCTGGCGGCGGAGGTGGAAGACCTGGCTAAGATCACGCATTTTGCCATGCTGCACGGTAACCCGATCATCCTGACGCCTGAGCAGGTGGCGGAATTTCAGCAGATTTACCACACCCTGTACGGGCAGTAGAGCTGAGGAGACTGGTACAAAAAAGGTTTTTCGAGCATCTGGCGCTCGAAAAACCTTTTTTTATCGCGATGCTGCGCGAGGTTCTATCTTTTCACCGTTCTGATGCTGCTCACGGCGACCGCGGCTGCCAGCACCAGGCCCTTGATGATGACCTGGATATACGGGTTAATATTCAGCAGATTCAACCCGTTGAGGATGATCGTCATGGTGAGCACGCCGATCAGCGTCCCCCAGACATTCCCGATGCCGCCATAAATACTTGTGCCCCCCAGGACCGCCGCCGCAATCGCATCCATCTCCATCCCGCCGCCGTTATTTGGATGGCCGTTTGCGACTCTTGCAGTAAGCAGGATGCCTGCAAACGCCGCAAAAAATCCGCACACCATATAGATGATGAAAGTGTACTTTCTTACGGATATACCCGACAGGTAAACGGCTTCCACGTTTCCGCCAAGCCCGTAAACGATCCGCCCGAACCCGGTATGCTGCAAGATCAGTTGGACGATGAAATACACGATCACGACCAGGACGATCGATACGGGTATCAGCCCGATTTTGCCGCTGCCCAGGAACTTGATCGTGCTTTCAACCGGCAGGTTGATGCTGTACCCCTGTGTTATCGTAAACGCAATACCGCTGAAAGTCATAGCGGTGGCAAGCGTGGCAATAATCGCGGGGATCTTGAGTATCGTAATCAGAAATCCGTTGAAAAGCCCCAGAAGTATGCCCAGGAGAAACACGAGGGTGATGCTGAGAGACATAGAAACACCATACTTATCGAGGAGTATCGCAAGTATGACGCTGGTAAGGCTGATGTTGGATGCAATCGACAGATCAATGCCACCGGATATGATGACGATGGTTATTCCGAGGGCTACTATGGCTAAGGGGGCTGACTGCCGGAAGATATTGACAAAATTTTTGACCGATAAAAAATAGGGGCTTAAAATGCTGAAGACAACGATCAGCAGAATGGTAGCCAGCAGCACATTACCGACAATGCCCAGCTTGCCATACCCCTTCTTTATGGCATCCCAGACGCCGTTACTGCTCTTTGCCGGTTTCTCGTCAACTTCATAGATCGCTTGGTCCCGTCCCAGTTGCATAGCGGACTATCTCCTCCATCGTGGTATTCTGATCTAACTCCCGGACATTCTGCCCGTTGTACATGACGATAATCCTGTCGCTTACTCTTTTTACCTCTTCCAGCTCCGAGGAGACAAATATAATGCTTTTACCCTCCCTGGAAAGCTTATCGACGAGATCATAAATTTCTGCTTTAGAACCTACATCGATGCCTCTTGTCGGCTCGTCCATCAGGATGATATCACTGTTAGCGAGGAGCCACTTCCCAATGACCACCTTCTGCTGGTTCCCGCCAGACAGGCTGCTGACGTTGGTGGTCAGTTTATCGTACCTCATGTTCAGTTGGCTGGCCTGGTCCTTCACTTTCGCTTTGGCTCTAGTTTCCCGGATCACTGGACCGGTGGAAAACCTGGCCAGATTGGGAAAAAGCATATTATCCAGGATCGACATCGAAAGGACAACGCCTTCAGCTTTCCGATCTTCTGAGATCAAGGCGATGCGATTTTCTACAGCGGTCATTGGGTTTTTTGGTTTATAGGGCTGTCCATTAATAAAAAAATCGCCGCTGCTGGGTTTTAGAGCCCCATAGATGCATTTTAGAAGTTCTGTGCGCCCGGCGCCCATCAAACCCGCAATGCCGAGCACTTCTCCCTTTTTAAGCTCAAAGCTGAAATTTTTAACTTTGTTTGAATAGCTTATGTTTCTGGCGGAAAAAACGACCGGGCTGTTCGCGTCCTTTGCCTCTGCTTTTACTTTGCCCGATACATGCATTTTTTCTTTCGGGATCATCAGCCTGACCAGGTCTTCCTTGGTCAGGTCAGGCGAATTTTCAATCGTTGTGACCAGCTTTGAATCTTCAAGCACGGTGATCCGGTCGGAGATCTCAAGAATTTCTTCAAGCCTGTGAGAGATATAAACGATTGCCAACCCTTTACGCTTGAGGTCGCTCATCACCTTGAAGAGCATTTTTACTTCTTCAAAGGTGAGGCTGGCAGTGGGTTCATCCATAATCAATATTCTGGCTTCTTTGGAAAGGGCCTTCGCTATCTCCACCAGTTGCCTTTCGGCGATTGATAATTTTGATATTTTTTGTGTCGGATCAATCGTGGTGCCCAGCTCTGCAAGTATTTCGGTGGCTTTGCGGTTCATATCTTTCCAGTTGATCACCGGAAAATTTCTATAACTGGTAAACCTTCCAAAGAATATATTTTCTGCTACGGTCATCTCAGCCATCAATTTCAATTCCTGATGGATAAGGATGATGCCTTTTCTTATGGCCTGAGATGGGTGAGTGAAAAATACTGTTTCACCTTCGTAGATGATTTCCCCCTGTGTCTGGGGAAACGTGCCGGCAAGAATATTTGACAGGGTTGATTTACCGGAGCCGTTTGTGCCGATCAGGGCGTGTATCTCACCAGTCCTGATTACGAAGCTGACATCATTCAACGCCTGCGTCCCAGGAAATATCTTGTCGATGTGTTGCATTTCACATATGATCTCGTTCATATCAAGACCCTGATATTGTCTGGACTAACGCCGGCGCTGGAATAAAAAATTGTATCCCAAACCCACGGCAAGCTTCTCCTTCAGACTATCGGATTGGAAGCGCGCGGCTCCCCACGACCGGGTAACCACAGCCCGCGCACGGGGCGGACAGCGGACGTCCGCTGTCCGCCCCGGTTCTGCCTGTCTCACCAGGCTCCAGTTCTACTGGGTCTGGCCTGCCATGTACTC
>JADYYC010000001.1 GCA_020853835.1 Anaerolineales bacterium | reverse complement strand
TTGAACAGGTCGATGTTGGCAGGGGTGAAGTGCTCGCGCCAGTTGCCGGGCTGCCCCTTGCGAAACGTGCCCGATTTCCTGGGCGCAACCGCCTGTTGCAGGAGCTCGATCTCGCGCGAGCGCTCGAGCAGCGGCTGGAAGCCGCGCTGGCAAAGGTAATCGAGCAGCCGGCCGAGCGCCGCCTCCCGCGCCAGGATCAGATCCTCGAAGCGCAAACAGAGCACCTCCGGCTGGTCGAGCCAGCCCATATAGCCCTCGTACTTGGACAGGATCGGCGAAAGCTCGGAGCCGGGCTGTTCTACCCCCTCGATCGCGGCATTGATGCGCTGCTCCATGGTCTGGAGCGTTTCGTTGTAGTAGCGGTGCATGCCGTGACCAGGGTGCATCTGCGCGGCGTAAAAGACGTGCGAGACGATCATATCGCGCGGATCGCGGAACACGAACACGGTCGCCCGGCCTGGCCCGGTGAGGAGTGAGATAAACGGCGGGCGCGCCTTCACGTACCCGTAGCCGACGTCGCCCGGCAGCATGCGCGCAATGTTAGCCTGCACCTGGGCGTCGGGCTGCTTCTGGTTGAGCTCGTCCCGGTTGACGGGCGGAAAGCCGGGGTTGACAAACGGCCCGATGGACGGCAGCCCCTGGACGATCTGGTTGATCAGGTGCGAGCCGGACTTGGGCATGGCGTTGCCCAGCACAGCCGGGGCGCTGTTCAGGCGTTCTGCGCCATAGCGCAGCCCGGTGGACAGGCGACGCAGCCGCCAGCGTAAGACCTTAAGCTGGTTTTTGGTTGAGTAGACGGGATTCATCAAGACAGCCTGCGGTCGGGGTCGGTCGGGTTTGGCGCGCGGCTGAGCCACACCAGCTCTTTGGCCTGCAACTGGCTGACGACCTCCCAAACGGCTTGAAATGATATCTCTAATTCCACCGCGATGTCGGCCACTGTGCGCGATCCATCGCAGCGCTCCATGATCTCAAACAGGCGCCGGTGGCCCTCCGGGTTGGTGAGGTAATCGATCCAGATCCCGTACCCCGAGCAGAACACCTCGCCTTTGAAATTATTCACCACATACTGGTTGCATTCCCAGGCTTCGATCAGGTCCAGGACGACCTGCGCCGAGGTTTGCAGCCGCTCTTCGGTCACGATGGCGGGCGTGTCGAGGCTGGAATGATATTCCGCATAAGGCCAGTTGGGCGACCCCGGCGGCTCGACGCGCGAGAGCGACAGCATCGGCACGCGCACCCCCGGCGCGTTGAACTGGCGTTCGTCGTTGTTGATCACCGTGCGGTAGGGGGCGCTGTAACTGTGCGCATCCAGCGCCGTAAGCGCGCTGCGAAAGCAGCGGTCGACCTGGCTTTGTGGTTGAAAGGAGCCTTGCAGGGCATGCGGCGAGTCGTTTCCAAGCATCTCCAGGAACAGCCCGCCAACCATCCCAGGTATGAGCGCTTCGTTGTGGCTCAGATAGGCGAGCGATCCGATCGTCTCCGGCACGATCAACAGGCGGTAGGTGAAATACGGCTTTGGCCCGCTGAGCAGCGCCTTGGCCGCTTCCAGCCCGACCAGGACGCCGGTCAAGTCGTCGTTGACCATGGCGGGGTGGCACAGGTGGGCCGCCAGCACAAACGATTGCTCGCTCTGCCCGGGGATCACCACCTCGCCCACCTTGAGTGTGCCGGGCGAGAACTTGCTCCGGATCACCACCCGGTAGGAGGGTTCGTCCAGGGTGTCGCGCAGCATGCTCGAGGCGCACAGACCCCAGTCGCGCTGGTAGTACTTGAAGACGAAGGGGATGGCGTGCGGCAGCCTGGGGTGTACGTGCAGGTGGCGTAAAAGCTCCTCGCGGCTCACCACGCCTTCGAACGGGAGCGAATAAGAGACCACGTGGAGCGGGTGATCGGCTGCGTCGATCAGGCGGCGCCCGTCGAGGGTTTCGAGGTAGGCAGCGCTGCAGCTCCACTTCTCGGGCGCCTGCCAGGTCCAGCAGGGCTCGCCCGTGGGATACTCGTGGATGGTCATCTGGCCCTTCATTTCAGCCGCCAGCCGTTTGAGGGCGAAATCGTAGCCGTCGGAGACCAGATCGCGGCGCAGGAACCAGAGCTCGTAAATTAGATCCAGCATGTTGTGCATTTCAAACCTCGGGCTGTTGCAGGATCTCGTAGCTGCCATCGGGCAGTACCTGGACGTTTGTCACGAGCGACCAGGGATCTTGCACGAGGAAGCGTTCTGTCGCGGCGACGAAATCCTGCAGCCGGCAGGCGCTCAGGCTGCCGTAATTGAGCGGAAGGGTTTGCCATTGCCGGCGCGCCCGCATCCATTCCACGACCGGGTCCAGGGTAAGCTCGGGCTGGAGCAGCGCCTCTCTCCGGATGGTCTGGTAGCGGACGTACAATAGATAGGTGCGCTCCTGCCAGCCCGCGGGGGTGCGCACCGGGCCCGTAAACTCTTTCCAATACCGGTAGGGCACGTTGCACCGCTGCTCGCAGTAATGGAACATGGAGATGGCGCGCGCATCCGCGCCGAGCAGCAGCAGCTTGAAATCAAGCTCGAGCATGCGCTCGAACGCCGAGCCCGGCCCAAAGGCCGAGGGCGTATCTCGATTGGCTAGCTCCTCGGCATGGCGGCCCAGGATCGCGATCGACTGCATCGGATGGAGGGTGCGCCGCGCCTGCGGCTGGTTGCGCACAAACTCGGAAAACGCGCCCATATCCCGCGAAGGCGTTTTGGCCGGGTCATAGGGGGCGCCCCGGGTGAAATCGAAATTGAAGGCCGGCACGACCAGCGTGCCCGCCTCCCCGACCGTCTCAAGCAACGCGTCGAGGTACATCTGGAGGCCGCCAGCCGGCCGGCCCAGGAACTGCACCGCCGAATGAACCAGCAGGCCGTCGCCGCTCTGGATCCCCAGGTCCGCCAGCAGCTTGACGACCTGCGCCTTCGTCACTTCGAGCATGGGGTGTGGCAGCCTCGATAAGGGGTCAATGCCAGCTTCAGCCTTCGTTGTAATCGTCCCAGCTCAGGCGGAGCTGGTACAGCTCTTTTTTCATGCCCAGGTACTCGACGAGCTCGATGATCGGCTCGTTGCCGAGCAGGATCTGGGCCTCGCAGGAATAGACCTCCTGGCTGCGGCACCATTCGATCGCCAGGCGCAGAAGCGCCTCGCCGATCCCCAGCCGGCGCACTTTGGGCTCTACCCACATGTCTTTGAGCTCGCCCACCATCACACCGCCCAGGTATTCGGGGACGCGCTTCAGGCGGGCGACGATAAAACCGACGATCTCGCCCTCCAGCTCAGCCACGTAAAGCACGCTGAAGCGCCCCAGGGTACGCCGGAACATATCCAGCCAGAGCTCGCCCACCTTTTCGACCCTGGGAAAGGAATAGGTGTGCTGGCGCAGCAGGTTGTCGAGCTTCTCATACAGCGCCGCCACTGCGGGGAAATCGGCCTCGACCGCCTCGCGATAGATTGTTTCAGGTGTGGATGGGTCTGCGCTCATCTGGCATCTCCTGGACGAATTAGTGACCTGGCTTTCAGGCAGCCGCCTGGCGGACTTCCGCCGGCCATCCGGACGGGTCCAACCCGAACTGGGCCAGGAACGCAAAGGCGATGCGCTCCAGGCCAAACGCGACGCAGCCGGTGTGTGCGGGCGACCCGTCGGGCAGCGTGATGTTGAGGCTGCGCCCAAAGAAATCCTGGTGGTAGTTGTAGGACCCAACCGCCAGGGTCGATTGGTTGAACGGCAGGCTGACGCGTATCTCGAACTTGAGTTGGAAGGCGCTCTGGAACGCCGCCTGTTTGCGAAATTCTCCGATGAAGAACGGATCGTTGGCGTTCTCCACCCGGTAAGCCAGGCCGATGCGCTCAAAAGCCTCGCGCATGCGCTGGCGGGCGGTCTCCCGGTTTTCGAGCACGAAATCTTTTGAACCGACAAAGATGACCTCGCGCATGGTGAAATCCCACAGGCGCTCGAGCGAGGTCAGGTTGATGGCTTCGTAGCGGAAGCAATGTCCCACGGCTGTGGCGATGACCTGACCCTGTGGCAGAGGCTTGTCTGCCAGCGCGAAGTAAAGGTGATAACAGACCGCCGGCGAGAGCAGGTTCTGCACGGCCGCAAAGGAATCGGGCGAGGCCGTCAGTTCGCCGCCGGCGCAGGCGGCTTCCTGGGAGAAGCGGTCGATCACATCCAGATCGGAGCGCAGGTGGGTTGCAAACGTGAGCGAGTGGGGAAACGACCGGAAATAGTTGACCCGCTCCAGGTAGCGCGCCGGTATGAGCGTTGGAAAACGGTACGGAGCAGCCTGGAAAGAATCCGCCAGGGCCAGGAACTGGCTCTCGAAATACCCCGCCAGGCGGGTGACGAGCGGTCCCAGGGCGAAAACCCCCGGGCTCTCCTGGCTGATTTCAGCCAGCCGGATCAGCTCTGGCATGGGATCCGCCTTGTAAGGCACAGGGCGGTCCATGTAATCTTCCAATATCTGGGTTTTTGGCCGGATGGCGCCCTTGGCCAGCGATTCCACGATCCGCTGCACCTTTTCGATCAGTTCGGGCTGCGAGGCCTCCGCCTCTACCTGGAGCCGGATGAGCTCGGGCTGGACGCTGGCTGAACGGATGTGTTCATCAGCATAGGCCAGCTTGATTTGAACCTCTGCGAGCATGAAATCCGGAATGGTGAAACCCGGCTCGATTTCTACCAGGACGGGCTCCGGTTTTTGATGAGAGCGCGGCTCAATCTCCATGTCCATTTTCCTCCAGGAAGTGACAGATCTCCGGAATGCTGATCAGGCGCGCGATCCGGTCGGCATCGATGGCGATCCCGAACTGTTCTTCGAGCCTGAGCATGACTTCCATGTGTCCCAGGGAGTCCCATTGTGGCAGGTCCCCAAACGCCAGATCGGGGGTCACCAACTCAAGCGGGACTTGAATCGCCTCTGCGAGCAGGTTTTGAACTTGAAGGGTCAGGTTTTGGTCTTCCGGTGTGTTCATACTGGGACAGCCTTCTTGATTTTTATGACGCCTACGGGCTGGTACGTGGGGTTCCAGACCCCGCCCGGCATGCCTTTGTCTTGCGAATGGCGGTAGAAACGGGCCAGGTTATCTCGCAGTTCGGCGCAGTCCTTCAATGCCGCCAGGAATTCGTCGTAACGGGCGTAATTTGAGGGAGTTTGCTCGGGCAGGTCAAACAGCCGGCGCAAAGTCACGTCTGTGTAGCACCACCCGGCGGAGGCGGAGTGCCACCAATCCTGGTCGCGCCCTGCGGTGAGGGTGGCGATCAACATCCCGCCGGGCCGCAGCACGCGCAGGATCTCCTGCACCACCAGCTCCAGGTCTTCCGGGGCGTTGTGCTCCAGGGCCGAGATGGCGACCGCCGCGTCCAGCGCGTTATCGGGGATGTCGTCCAGGCGCTTGAGGTCCTGGTTATACAGCACGACCGATCCAGGGCTGCGGTTAGCGGGAACGTAGCTGGCGAGATCACGCCCGAACGCCAGCGCCCCGGAAGCCCAGCGGCGGTAAAACGGACCGGGCAGCGGGCGGGTGAAATCGCGGGCGAGCGACCGCCAGCCGGGGTGCAGGTCTGAGGGGCGCAGGCCGCGCACGTGGAAGCGGTTGCGCAAGCGCATGGGGAGCGCGGCGCGGTCGAGCCGGTCGACGCTCATCACCTGTGCGCCCGACCGGGCTAAAAACCACTGCAATAACCCCGTCCCCGCTCCGGCTTCCAGGACCGTCTTGCCCTCGACCGGGCCAAGGTGGTGGATCGTCCACGCCAGGTCCAGCAGGTAGTGCCAGCCCAACTCGATGCGCAGCGACCGGGCCATTGCCTTGAGCTCTTCCACCAGCGCGCGGTGCTCGTCCAGCAAAGAAACCGAGAGCAGTTCTATGGTTTCCTGTGGCGAGACTGGCGGTTGAGCAAAGTCGGTTGCCGATCCTCGGGCCGGCTCAGCCAGGGCAGCCCCCGGGTTCAAGCGTCCTCCAGTAAGAAGGGTGTGTTTTGGTTTTCCTCGTTCTCGTTGGTGCGCAGCCTGATTGACAGGCTCAAATCCTTGCCGGTTATGCCATCCAGCAGAATCTGGATGGTGGGCGAATTTTCGGGCAGCAGGTCCCGCCAGGAAAACGGCTGGAGCTGGACATATCCCTTGCGATAGCCGTCCTTGAGATAGTCTTCGAAGCTCAGCGATGACCGGAAGAGCTGGCAGTACAGGAAGCGGCGGGCGTTTTCTCCGAATTCCGGCGGGATTTCAATCTCCTGCTCGTCCAGGAATTTGTCCAGGGTCGCATCATATTCAGCCCGGTTCTGCGGGAAAAAGACGATCGGATACTGAGTGTAGCGCGCCTTGCCAGCGCAGAGCACCGGCGTGTTGAGCAGGGTCGCCTCCAGCCCGATTGAGGAGTTATAGATCAGGACGAACTTCGAGCGCTGGATCAATTCGTACGAACTGAGGTATTCCTGCGAGTCGATGAACACGACGTTTGGCAAGCGGTCGATGTGGGTCTGCGCGACCCATTCACGCACGCTTTCCCGGCTCTGCTTGGCGGTGCCGGGGCGCATCTCGTCGGGGTGGGCGCGGATCACGAACAGGGTCTCCGGCCGGCGGCGGATGACCTCGTGCAGCGCATCCAGCCAGTCGAACATGTTCGCAAAGAGCGTGTTGGCGTGCGTCTGGCTTGTGTCGTAGATTACGTTGGTGAAGACGGGGACGATCTGGCGGAACTGCCCCGATTTTTCGAGAAAAGTCTGATCCAGGCTGCGCATCTCGGGCCAGAAGCGGATGCCGGCCATGGTGAACTGGCCCTCGAAACGGCGCTCGAGGTACTGGTCGAGCCGCTCCGTCTGGGCAGGCGTCAGGTTGAAGTCGTTTGGAATGGTGATCGGGTATGCGGTGGCTTCGCCCTCAGTGAAGAAGGCGGAGAAGCGTTGAAAACCGACCTCATAGGTGATCACGCGCAGGCCGCGCGCCGCGGCAATCCAGCGCGCGATCGCCTCCGGGTACATCATGCCGTTGAAGATGACCGCCGTGGCAGGTTTGACCTTGTCCAGAAAGGCTGAAAATTCCTGGGCGACGTTGTAAGCAGACAGGATGTATTCCCGCAGCAGGTAGCGCGTGACCTCGTTATCCGGAAGGGTATAACGCCGCAGCGCCCAGCGGATCGAAGGAACGACCAGCTTACCCAGCGGGATCGTCAGCCCGGGCGTGACGAGCGAGCCTTTGATCTTTCCGTATTCAAACACACTCAGCTCGTCGACGTTGAGGTCTTTGATCGCCGCAGTCAGGTCGGGGTCGGGGGTGTATTTGAACCAATGGGCGTCGGCGCCGTGGTGGATGCGGCGGGACTGGCGGATGCAGGCCCGGCAGGGCGGCGGTTTGTAGAAATCCTCCCGGTTGGTCCCCAACACGCAGTGGCTCATCCCGTGGCTGCAAACGAAGTGCTGCACGGGCACGCCTGCCAACCGCAGCCCCCAGCTCGCCAGGAGCGAAAAAGCGGCATTCTGGCTGAGGCCGGTGATGCGGGATGAGGCGTTGAAGAACACCACGGGTTCCTGGGCGGAGGCGCGCGGCGAATGTTTTGCCACCTGGCGCGCCAGGTTGATCACCCTCAAATGGTTCCCCCATTCTGATAGTCGTGTGCGCAGATTGGTCTGGGGCATAAGTCTTGTTGTAAACCGGTATCTTTATTTGATCATCTGCTGTGGAACCGCCTGGCTGGCAAAATAGGCTTCGGAGAGGCGCTGGATGGCGATCAAAAAGCCTTCGCCCTGGCGCTGGTGGCCGCGCCAGATTTCGGGGATCATCGTACCATGATATTCACCGAGGACGCGGAAGAAGTGGACCCAATCGATCGCGCCTTCCCCGATCTGCAGGCCTTCGCCATCCAACCCGGCCGCGTCGGCCAGGTGCAGGTGTCCGATGTAGGGCAGCAGGACTTGTACCTGTTCGTAAAAGTCCACGTGCGCCCAATTGCAATACAGTTTGTGATGAGATGAATCGTAACAGAACTTGAGGCCGCGCGGTTCAATGAAATCGCGAATCTCGTAGGCATCCATAAACGCGTTGGTCAGCCACTGCCCGCCAAAGTACCACGGGTGCGGCGGAAGGTTTTCCAGGAGCAGTTCGACGCCTTCTGCGTCCAGCTCGGTGATCGAGCGGTGCAGGTTTTCGTAGAGCGGCCCCGTTTCCTGGATGGGGTGATCCAGGCTCATTGCCCCGGGGTGGATCACAACCTTGGGCGTCCCGACGAAAAAGGGCGCGAGGCGGCGGGTCAGGTCGATCGTTTTTTGCAGCAGCGCCCGCGAGGCGCAGCGCTGGCGCTCGTCTACCGTGCACAAATCCACCAGGGTGCGCTCCCAGAACTCAGGGGCGTGCACGACCAGCCTGAGCGGCTGGTCCGAATTCTCTGAATAGTCCTCGCCTGGATAAGGCTCGTCCAGGTCCTGGTCGGTAAAATGGAACTCGAGCAGGCGTGGGTTGTATTGGAGCAGTTCCTTGTAGTCCCGAAAGCGGACCGTGAAGCCGTAATCCATGGGAAGCGTGTGTTCTTTTTCGAGCGAGATATGGACGCCCAGATCGCGCTCCAGGAAGGGCTCGTCTTCTTCGATGATCCGCTCGATGACCCGCCCGATCAGCCGGGTGTAATTCTGGGGGGAGATTCCCAGCGCGGGACCTTTGACGGCGACCATGCTGGCGGTGATGGTTTCTCCAGGCTCGATGTGCCTTGCCGCGACCAGGCTCTTGCCCAGCACCTCGCGGTTGAGGATCTCGCCCCGCGAGATGAATTTCTCCTCCCCGGTTCCCAGCGCAAGCGCCACCTGGCGGATGTCGCGCACCATTTTGGTAAAGCCTTGCGGCTCCAGGCTGGCGGCGTGGTCGGGCCCGTCCATGGTGCGATCCAGGGTCAGGTGCCGCTCGATGATGCTCGCTCCCAGGGCGGAGGCCACGGTCGAGACCGCGATGCCGCGCTCGTGCCCCGAATAGCCGACCGGAACCTCGAACCGGCGTAACTGGTTCATAAAGCGCAGGTTGATGTCCTCGAAGGCAGCCGGGTAGGTGCTGTTGCAGTGCAGCAGCGCAAACTCTGCCTGGCGTTCGTGCAGGAACTCAACCGTCGTCTCCACCTCGTGCATGTGCGACATGCCGGTCGAGAGGATGAGCGGCTTGCGCTTGCTTACCAGGTGATCCAGCAAAGGCAGGTTGGTCAGGTCCGCGGAGGCCACTTTGTAGGCCGGGATGCCCAGGTTCTCGAGGAAATCCGCGCTCTCGATGTCAAACGCCGAGCACAGAAAAGTGACCCCTTTCCTGCGGCAGTATTCCACAATGGTGTGATAGGCTTCGTCCGAGAGCTCGACCTGCTGCAAAATGGGGAGCATGTAACGCAAGGTTTTTTCGCCGGAATTGGCATTGTCCAGATATTTCCTGGCATAAAGCTTATCCAGACTGCGCTTTTGGAATTTGACCGCATCCACCCCGGCGTCCACAGCCACATCGATAAGCTTGAGCGCCAGATCGAGGAAACCGTTGTGGTTCACCCCGATCTCGGCAATGATATACGTGGGGTGTCCGTCGCCGATCCATCGATCGCCAATCTTGATCACAGGCATGAAATAGCCTCCTATCCTGCCGGTTGTGTTTTTTCCAACACCTGGTAACCCAGGTCATCGAATGAGAGCTCGCCGCTTTCGAGCAGGCGCTCAGCCCTGCGCCAGTCATCGGGCGAATCAATGTCGATCCAGTCTTCAGGGGGGATCACAAGCGGGAGTATCGCACCGCCGGTCATCGAACCTTTGCTTATAATGGTATCACTCCAGGCGGCGTCCACGTAGCCGGTTTGCCAGTAAACCTCCGGCAGAAGCTGGCGGGGCATGTTGTAGGGCTCCTGGTTTTCGCTCTGCATGAGCGGGCGCATCAGACCGTCGGGCCCGATTTGCCACATTTTGAACGGATTTTGGAAGGGCACGCAGACGGTACGGACCGCATCGGCTTCGGGGTGTTCCAACAGCCGGTAAACGGCCTGGTCGATGTGCCAGGCGCGCCGGAGCGGGGAGGTGGGGCGAAGCTGGACGACGATTTCGGGGCGATAGGCTTCGTGCTCCGCCAGCCAGCCCAGGGCGTGTTGGAATACCGGCAGATCCAGGGTGTCGTCCTCGGCCAGGCCGGCGGGCCGCAGGAAGGGCGTCTCGGCCCCGTAGCGGCGCGCCACCCCGGCGATCTCTTCGTCGTCGGTGGAGACGATCAGGCGCGTGACCGTCTCGGCAGCCAGCCCGGCGGCAATGCTGTAGGCGATCAGCGGGTAGCCGGCGAACTGGCGGATGTTCTTGCGCGGTATGCTCTTTGATCCGCCTCGTGCCGGGATCAGGGCAAGCACCTGGGTCATCATCGTTCTCCGAAGGCAGTTGACAGGCGGGTCAGGTTACCAGGCCGTCCAGCCGCCGTCGACGACAAGGTTTGCGCCGGTCATATAGGCCGAGGCGTCGGAAGCCAGGAAGAGCAGCGCGCCGTTCATCTCACCTTTGTCCGCCATGCGTCCCAGCACTGCCCGGGCCGAGTAAGCCTGCGTGAATTGATCATCGTGACCGTGATAAACCCCGCCGGGGGTGAGGGCGTTCACGCGGATGTTCTTCCCCGCGTAATAGGCCGCCAGGTATTGCGTCAGCCCAAGTATGGCGGCTTTGGTGACGCTGTAGTAGACCGGTTTGTAGCGCGGCGGCTGTCCGGGGCGCTGGTAGAGGCGCTGGTCGGGGCCGACCAGGCCGTATATCGAGGAGATATTTATGATCACGCCGCTGCCTTGCTCCAGCATTGGTCCGGCAACGGCCTGACAGCACAGGAAAGCGCCGGTCAGGTTTACCTGCAAGGCTTGCTCCCAGGCCTCCAGTGGGAAGTCCTCGAACGCGCCCGAGGCGCGCTGTGCGTGCTCGGGGTCGAACTTCGGGTCGAGCGCGGCGCTGTTGACGAGCACATCCAGGCGGCCAAATTTGGATAATGTGGCGTCCACCATCGCCTGGACAGAGCCCGGCTCGGTGACGTCCAGCGCGCTGGCAGCCGCTTGCAGGCCGTCCTCCGTAAGCTGGTCTGCGAGCAAACCCGCGGCGGCGGCGTTCAGATCCGCCACGACGACGGCCGCGCCGGCCTGGGCCAGCGTGCGGCAAAATTCGGCGCCGAGCAGCCCCGCGCCGCCCGTGACAACGGCCACGCGCCCATTCAGGCTAAAAAGATCCGGCAAAGAAGCCGAAACTGCGCTGTTTGTCATGATTAATAGAGCCAGGCAGCCGCGGGAAAAAAGCTGCGCTTCTGCCTGGCGTTCGGATAGTCCATTTCAGAGCGCTTTGACGGGCTCTTCGCTGACGAACTCAGCCTCGGGCGCTTCGGCATGTGCGTGGCGCCCGTCCATTTGGATCAGCCCTTGCTCTTCCAGAAAAGCGATAATTTTCTGCGCATTGGCAGCGGCGTCGTTGTTGACCGTGTCGAGCGTGATCTCGGGATTGACGGGTTCTTCGTAGGGATCGTCCACGCCGGTAAAGCCGGTGATCTGGCCCCGGCGGGCGCGGGCGTACAGGCCCTTGACATCGCGCTCTTCGCAGACTTCGATCGGCGTGTCGACAAAGACCTCGATGAAATTCTCGCCGGCCATGCGGCGGGCTTCGTTACGGGTGGCGCGGTAGGGACTGATGGCGGCGCAGATCACCGCTCCGCCGTGGCGGGCGATCTCGCCAGCCACAAAACCGATGCGCAGGATGTTGGTATCCCGGTCTTCGCGCGAGAACCCCAGGCCCTTGGAGAGGTGGGTGCGCACGACGTCGCCGTCCAACAGGGTGATCTGGCGGCCGCGTTCGAGGAGCAGCGAGGTCAGGATCTCCGCGGTGGTCGATTTCCCCGAACCGCTCAACCCGGTGAACCAGATCACAAAGCCCTGTTTGTTCCGGGCGGGGTACATCTGCTGCAAGATTTCCGCCGTCTCGCGGCGGGTGAACCATTCGGGCAGCAGCCGGCCCTTGGCAAGATAATCGTTGCGCACCTGGGTGCCCGAAATAGAAAAGATGTTGGCGCCTTCGGGGGTCTTGTTCACTTCCTCGTAACGCTCTTCATCCGAGAGATAAACCAGCTCCTTGAACTCCACCGGCTGGACGCCGATCTCGTCCGCGTACTGGGTGATCATGGTTTGAGCTTCATAGGGGCCGTAGAAGGGCCTGCCCTGGCTGTCGATCCCCGGACCGGCATGGTCGCGGCCGATGATCAGGTGGTTGGCGCCGTAGTTGCGGCGGATGATCGCGTGCCAGACCGCCTCGCGCGGGCCAGCCATGCGCATCGCCAGCGGGAACAGACTCAACAGGGTGCGCTTTGAATCGTAATAGTTCTCGGTCAAAGCGCGGTAGACGCGCACGCGCGTGAAGTGATCCACGTCGCCGGGCTTGGTCATGCCCACCACCGGGTGGATCAGCAGGCTGCCGCCGATCGCCTCTGCGGCGCGCTTCGTCAGCTCTTCATGAATGCGGTGCATCGGGTTGCGAGTCTGGAAGGCGACCACGTTGTGGTTGCCCATCTTCTCGAGGTGCATGCGCACTTCGGCGGGCGTGCGGCGCAGGTCGACGAAATCGTAATAGACCGGCAGGTTGATCACCTTGAGCTCGCCGGTGACATACACCTTGCCCCAGCGCACCATCTCGGAGACGAGCGGGTGCTTGGGGTCGGTGGTGCCCAGCACCAGCCGGGCCTCGCGCATGGGGTCGTAGTGATAAATCTCCTCGATCTGCATGATCGCCAGGGTGTTGTTGCGCGCATCGCTCAGCGTGATCGCCTCGCCCCACTTGGGCAGGGCGGCTTCATCCAGCGGGAGCGTGACCGGGATCGGAAAGAGCATGCCGTTCTTGAGGCGCATCTCGGTCAGGACGCGCTCGTAATCGCTCTGGCCCATAAAGCGGTCCA